>CALFYB010000247.1 GCA_937952995.1 uncultured Caulobacteraceae bacterium | reverse complement strand
TGCGTGGTCCACAGGGCACCCTGTATGGCCGTAACGCCACCGGCGGCGTCGTCAACGTCATGACCGCCAAGCCTGTTGATCACTTCACCGCCAACATCAAGGGCGAGCTGGGCAACTACAATACCCAGAAGGTCCGCGGCATGTTGAACGTGCCACTGGGCGACAAGATGGCGGTCCGCGTTGCGGGCTCCATGCTGAAGCGCGATGGTTTCGGTGACAACCTCGTCACCGGCAACAACATCGACGATCGCGACCTGTATGCCGTGCGTACGACCGTGTCGTTCAATCCAACCGAGAAGTTCAGCTCCTACCTGATGTGGGAACACTTCCAAGAAGATGACAGCCGTTCGCGCGTTGGTAAGCAGTACTGCGTCAAGGACACCGGCGCGCCGGGCATGCCCTATTCGACCAATGCCACCATCTCGACCTTCCAGCACGGCTTCCTGAGCCAGGGCTGTTTGGAAAGTTCGGTCTACGCACCGGGCTCTCTGGGCACGCCGAACTCGTCAGCGACCTTGGGCGGCCTGCTCGGCAACCTGACCGGCCTGATCACTGGCGACGCCTATGCCGGTAAGATGCAGTCGACCGACCTGCGTGACATTGAATCCCTCAAGGATCCGATCTACCGGGCCAAGACCGACGTTGCGAACTTCCAGATGTCTTGGGATGTGACCGACGATCTGACCTTGACCTCGTTGACCGGCTATTCGAAGGGCTCGATCTTCTCGCGCTCCGACTATAACCGCGTTGCGCCGATCAATACGCTTAACGCAACACCTTTCTCGCCCGGCGGTGTTTTCACTGACCCACAGGTGGGTGCTTCTAACAAGTTCGCGACCTTCGATATTTCGAGCGCAGACTCCAAGCAATGGTCCCAGGAACTTCGCTTGCAGTCGGCCTATGCGGGCCCTCTGAACTTTAACATCGGCGCAATCGCTCTCGATTTTAAGAGTGAGTCCGATTATTACGTGTTTGGTAATACGCTGACGGCCTATTCACAGGTCTTGAATGGCGGCAAGCCTTGCCCGATCAATACCGCGACCTGCGTCTATATTGATCCCAATCCAACCCCAACGGGTGACGGCCATAACTACTATGACAACCGTACGCCCTATCATCTGAAGTCTAAGGCGGCTTTCGGCGAGGTCTATTATGAGATTTCCCCGACCTTCAAGCTGACCGGTGGTCTGCGTTACACCCACGACCGCAAGCAGACCACGACCTTGCCGGTTGTGCTGCTCGCCCCTGGCAGCGGTCACCCGATTGATGCCGTGACACCTATCCAGATCGCGGACTTCAAGGAAATGACCGGTCGCTTCGGTTTCGACTGGAAGCCTGATCTGGCCATGACCGACAGCAGCCTGATCTATGCCTTCTATTCACGCGGCTATAAGGCCGGTGGTATGAACCCGCCGCAGTCCGCTGCGTCGGCTCTGGCCGCTGTGAAGACCACCTTCGACCCCGAGTTCGTGAGCTCGTTCGAAGTTGGTATGAAGAACACGATGCTTGATGGCAGCTTGATCCTCAATGCCACCGTCTTCCATTACGACTACACCGGCTATCAGGTGTCGAAGATCGTCAACCGGACCTCGGTCAACGAGAACATCGACGCCAAGATCCAGGGCATCGAGCTGGAATCGATCTGGGAACCCGTCAATCATCTGCGCTTCAATGCCAGCCTCGGCATTTTGGACACCAAGATTGGCAATGCGACCTCGATTGATACGTTCAACCGTACCCAAGGTGATCCAAACCTGATCGTGGTTAAGGCTTCGAACGCCTCGAACTGCGTTTCGACCAAGGCGGGTGTGTCGGCTCTGATGGGCCTGATCAATGCCGGTGCGGTGCCTGTGACCGGTCTGCTTGGTATCTGTTCGGGTGCCTTCACCGGCGCGGCTAATCCTCTGAAGCCTTACGGTATCGATATTCCGTTCAGCGACGGCATTGCCAAGAACCTGAGCGGCAATCAGTTGCCGAACTCGCCTAAGGCGACGCTGTCCGTGGGTGCTCAATACACCTTCGAACTGCCCGCAGGCTGGGGTGGTACGATCCGCGGTGACTACTATCACCAGGGTCAGTCCTATTCGCGGATCTATAACAGCGCCGCAGATCGGATCGACTCTTGGGAGAACGTCAACGCCTCCTTGCAGATCTCTAACTCTGGCAACGGCATCCAACTGGAAGCCTATGTGAAGAACCTGCTGGATGACGATCCAATCACGGACGTCTATCTGACCGATGACTCGTCGGGTCTGTTCCGGAATGGCTTCCTTCTCGAGCCTCGGACCTTCGGTTTCGCGATCCAGAAGTCGTTCTAATTTAACGACTCAGCCCTTCGGGGTGGTTTGAAAGCCCTCGGGACGGCGGATTTTTCCGCCGTCCCGATCTTTTAGGCGTTTCGCCTAGAAGCAGAATTGTCACAGTTCGATATTTGTTGGCGGATATGTCGTCACCTAAGGTTTTCTTGATTAGTTATCACTGATCAGTTTTGCCTCATCATATTGACAGCCAGAGCAACGGCGTATGCAGTGAGCAGACGCTGCTTTAGGTATGTCGCGCACCTTCCGCAGTCTAATGCGCGCGATGACGAGGAAACGACGGACGCAGAGCCAGAAAACTGGCCGCGCCGTTTGGGAGGGTTACAAATGTCTAAAACACTGCGTCTGCGCAGCTATCTGGCCATGGGTGTCTCAGCGGTTGCCATCGCCGCCGTCGCCACGCCGAGCTTGGCTCAAACCGCTGCCGCTGCACCGGCCAAGAGTGGTTCGGTCATCGAAGAGCTGGTCGTTACCGCGCAAAAGCGCGAAGAAGCCATTCAAGACGTGCCAA
>CALFYB010000246.1 GCA_937952995.1 uncultured Caulobacteraceae bacterium | reverse complement strand
AGTGCCTATTGATCTAAGAGATCTCAAAATGGGTGCGCGCTATGTGTTTGTGGGGCAACGAAATTTTGAGAAAATGCTTTGCAATAGCCTCAACAAGACTGAATCTGAACTTCAAAAAGATTTAGAAATATTAAGAAAATTAGACTCTATTCCGACGCTAGATCCATTTTTGCTTCGCGAAACCTTGGATCGCTTTGGGATTAAGCCTGCCAATTGCTATTTTCAAATCACTGAGGCGGACATCATCCGGATGTTGGCCTTTGTCGAGACGGAGATTGGCGCGCTCGTTAGAATGTCCTTTGGTAGTGAGGGAAACGCTGAGCAGGCCAGTATCCTAACCAAGAAGCTGCTGTCCAATACTGGAGCGGCAGATACCGAGGCCTTACGCCTTACGCTGCATATGGACAATCTGCAGTATAGAGAGGGCATTTTCTGCTGGAAGGCCTTCCTTTACTACAAGTGGCAACTCAAAGACCTCATGCCCAGAGCGACTCGGATCCTGTCCGAGATTGAGAATGTTCTTCCTCGCGGCAGGGCGACTAGGGAAGAGAAACTCCGTATTTCAGATATGCGCGATAATATTTCGCGTAGCTTCAACAAGGCTGTCAAGAATGTCAGCGACACCTTGGCGATTTACGACAATGCATATTACATGCTTACTCAAAAGAGTGACCCACAGGTCTTTAAAACGTTCCTCCTGTCAGCGCCTGAACTGTTTAAGGCGCTAGGTGAGCGCTTAGGTGCTGTTCAACATCTGCTGAGCTTTTGGCGATACCGGGTTCCAGAGGGTACTCGGCCTCAAATGGCGGCTGATGAATTAATGGATATATTTGCGGATTTTGAAAATAGTCTTGATATCGTAAATAACCAAGACGATACCGTTGTTTCGAAGATTGACCAAACGGCCTGGTAGCGAACACCTGCCGACATCCGGTGTCCTGAGGGGTTTGGTCTAATCACACGTCAAGGCGCTAGGTTTTTGAACGACGGTAAGGGTTCTTACGCCAGCGTTTGGGTTCGCGCTTTCAGTCTTGTGGGACCGTCCGATCGCTCAAGGGGGCGGGGCGTTGTAGCGCGGAATAACTTTAAGTTGTTCAAAACTATACAATAGGTTGTTTCGGTTGTGGGCATCGCTATCTTGCATTGGTTGCGTGGTTGTTTTTTTACTGTGATTATTATCATAACAAATAAAAATCGCGGTGCATTTAATGTTGAAATCGCGGCAAACAGAATTGAGTTTTCGAAATGCCAGCGAGCGAATCTCGAAGTTTAAATTCTTTAGAAAATTCCGCGTCCACGGCTCGTGTTTTGAATTTGAGAAAAGTTTTCTTAGAGGCTTCTGAAGACCCAACTTATGGAAAACAGCCGTTTTTCCAAAACCCAGTTCTTAATCGATCTTTAATATTAAAGCACCGTTTGCGTGGCAATGAACGCGAAGATTTCACGACGCCTCGAACCGTTGCTACCAAATTGGTTATTCCGATTGATATTACTGATCTCCGAGTCGGGGCTCACTACGTCTTTGTCGGTCAAAAAAACTTTGAAAATATGCTGTCGGGCAGCATTGATAAGTATGATCTGAACCTCAACAAGGACCTCGAAACCCTAGCGATACTTGACACCATACCCACGCTCGACCCGTTCATTTTAAGAGAGCAGTTGTCCAGAAACGGCGTGAAGCCGGCAAGCTGTTACTTCCAGATCGCAAAGTCTGATGTCGAGCGCATGTTAACCTTTGCCGAAGCCGAGATTGGAGAACTCGTCAAAATGTCGGTGGGGGGCGAGGGGACGGGGGATCAGGTTGCGATTTTGACGAAAAAACTCCTATCCAGTAATGGTGCCTCTGAAACCGAGGGCTTAAGGCAAACCCTCCAGATGGACAGAGTACAGTATCGCGAAGGAATTTTCTGTTGGAAGGCATTTTTATACTATAAATGGCAATTGCAAGACCTGCTTCCCAAGGTCAGATTGGTTATGTCTGAGATAGATGTGGTAGTACCGAAAGGTTACACGAGCTTTGATCAAAAAAATCAAATTTCGGACATGCGGAAGAATATTTCGCGAGGATTTGGCCGGGCGATCAGAAGTGTTAGCGCGACCCTTGCCGTCTATGACGATGCCTACCATGCGCTCACGCGCAAGAGCGATCCGCTTGTCTTTAAGAATTTCCTGCTCTCCGCTCCCGAACTTTTCAACGCCTTGGGCGAACGCCTAGGGGCTGTCGAACATCTGTTGAGCTTTTGGCGTTACCGTGTGCCGCACGGCAAGCGCCCGCTATTAACAGCGGATGAACTCATCGATATGTTCAGCGACTTCGAAAACAGTCTCGAAATGGTCAGTGAGCCTGAGGGAGCCGTCAAATCCGTTTGGGGTTAGGCCGGTTTGCGCTCAACCGGCACCGACCAGCCCTAGCCTGCAATCGCAAAGCCCTCATAGCCCTTGGCCACGACCTCATCGCAGCGGACCTTATAGTCGCCGCCGATATAGGGCATGAAGACGCGCGGCTTGCCCGGCACGTTGGCTCCGACGTACCAAGAGTTAGCTTGCGGGAAGAGGGTCTCGTCGGCCGTGTCATTGACGTGTTTGACCCAAGCCTCTTGCGCCGCGTCGGTGGCCTCGATGGTCACATGGTTGGTCGCTAAGACGTGACCGATCGCCGCATTGATCCAGTCTACATGCTGCTCGATTGAGGTCATCATGTTGGTCAGCACTGACGGACTGCCAGGACCTGTGACGGTAAACAGGTTGGGGAAGCCCGCGACCTGCAGGCCCAGATAGGTCTTGGGGCCATGCTCCCAAGCGTCGCGCAAGGCGACGCCGCCCTTACCGCGAATATCCATCTTCAAAAGTGCGCCGGTCATGGCGTCAAAGCCGGTGGCAAAGATGATGATATCGACGGGATGGTCACCTTCAGAGGTCCGAACCCCCTCGGCGGTGATTTCGGCGATCGGCGTGGCGCGTAGGTCGACCAGCGAGACATTGTCCCGGTTGAAGGTGTCATAAAAGCCGCTGTCGACGCAGGCGCGCTTGGAGCCAAACGGATAGCCGCGCGGGGTTAGTTGTTCCGCGACCTTGGGGTCCTTGACGATCTCGCGGATCTTGCCGCGCACATAATCGGCTGCGACGCCGTTGATATATTCATCGCGCATCAGGTTGGGGATCACGGTCAGAGAGACCAGCGCGCCGCCGTCCCATAGGCCCTCAGCCAGTTGGTTGAGTTCCTCCACCGATGGCACATAGCCTTCAGGTGGCAGCGGGAAGCCCGGGCTGCCGTCGGCGAGCATCTGGCGATAGACGGGGAAGTTGGCCTCAAATTCCGCAACCTCTTCAGGCGTTAAGGGGCGGTTCTTGGCGGGGAGACTGAAGTTGGGCGTGCGCTGAAAGACCGTGACGCTCGCCGCCTGCTGGGCGATCAGCGGCAGGGACTGGATGCTCGACGAGCCGGTGCCGATCATGGCCACGCGCTTGCCGCTGAAATCCACCCCGTCGTGGGGCCACAGGCCGGTGACATAGGTCTCGCCTGCAAAGGTCTCTGCCCCGGCAATGTCAGGCTTGCGCGGCACCGACAGGCAGCCGGTCGCCATGATGCAGAACCTCGCCTCAATCTGGTCGCCGCAATCGGTCTCGACCGTCCAGCGCTGGGTGGCATCATTATAGATCGCCGAGGTCACGCGGGTGTTGAAGGCGAAGCCGTCGCGCAGGTCGAACCGGTCGGCCACATGGTTGGCGTAGGCCAAGATTTCAGGCTGCGGCGAGTACTTTTCTGACCAGTTCCAAGATTCGCGCAACTCATCGGACCAGGAATAGGAATAGAGCAGGCTGGGGATGTCGCAGCGCGCGCCCGGATAGCGGTTCCAATACCAGGTCCCGCCCACATCGGAGCCCGCCTCAAAGCCTTGAAAGCTTAGCCCTGCCTCGCGCAGGCGGTGGGTCATGTAGAGGCCGCCAAAGCCCGCCCCGACAACGACAACATCCACAGTCCGGTTGGTCATAGGCGCACGGGTAGCGATCTTAGCTTGGGCGTTCATGGCTTCCTCCAACATCGGTTTGCTCGATTGTTGGGATCAAGATACCGCAACTGTCTTGCTTGGGAAGCCGCTAACCGTGCCTGCCCCTAAAGACTCCGTGCCTCGAGCCACTCACAGACGGTCTGCACGGCTTGGGGCAGCAGTTCCTTGCGGTCCATATAATAGTGATCGGCCTTATCGATCTGGACGATGCTCTTATCCTTAGAGGCGACGGCCTCGAACAGGCGGGTCGCATGGCTGGGCGTGCAGGCCAGATCGGCGGTATTGTTGATCACCAGCACCGGGCAAGAGATGTTGGCGGCGTTCTTCTCGCCATGGGCCCGGCTATCGTCATAGCTCCATTGCGACAGCCAAGAGCGCAGGGTGGTAAAGCGGGCCAGACCGACCGGGCCGTCATTGGCCACGCGGGGCTCGCCCAGATAGCAGGTGCCTGCCGGACGGTCTGATGGGTCTTGCGTCGGGTCGGTCCAGCGCACGTCGCACATGGTGCCCGCAACGACAAAGGGTCGCTCCATATAGTCGTCACCCTTGGCTTTCAGCTCGGCCAAGGTCGCCTTGACCCGCGCCGTGATCCGCCGATTGCGAGCGATTTGGGCCGCGCGGAACCGCTCAACAAATTCCGCCGAATAGGGCGGTTGGTTTGGGCAAGCCGGGTCATAGATGTTCAGCTCGACATCGCGATCATAGGGATGGTCTTCGTCGGTGATCGACGGGTCCATCCATTCGGTCAGCGTGACATTGCGGCTGACATGGGCCGCGAGCAGCAGGATCGCGTCGGCAGGCTGAAGCTTGGCCCCGACCAGATCGGCCTCGTCGCCTGCGGGGGTGTGGGTGATGGTCGGGTGCTCGGCTTGGTCCTGATAGAACATCGACAAAGAGCCACCGCCGGACCAGCCGCCCAGAATTACGGTCTCATAGCCGAACCGCTTCTTCAGGTCGGCAATGCAGGCCCCAAGGTCCAGCACGCACTTTTCCAGCACCAGCGCCGTGTCATTGCCGCGAAAGCGGGTGTTGCAATAGATGATGTGCCGACCTGCCGCCGCCAGCGCCGTAACCATCGGCAGGAACGATCCGCCGCCGACGGGATGGCTGAACAGGATAACCGACTTGGAGTCTAGGCCCTCGGGCCTTATCCGCATGCACTCGACAAAGACCGAACCGGTTGGACCGCCATAGACGTCCTTTAGCTTGGTGACTTCCTTGTGGGTGAAGCCATAGGGCTCGCGCACGATGTGCATAGGGTGGTCCTCCCGAACCGATTTTTCCCTATCGTGACATCCAAGGTTTGGATTTGGAAGAGGACTGTGCAGCGGCGGCCTGTTCGCGTTGGAAACGCCCACCGCGCGGCGGCTTTGGCTTGGCGTCGAGCGCCTGCTTCTTCAAACGCAAGGCCCGCTGGATCGGGGTTTCGTTGGTCTCGTCGGTCATGCGGGTCAGTCCTTGCAGCGTCTATCCGCCTCTATAGCTCAGAATGGCCCGATCAGCACCCAATCAACGCACCTTAAAGCAAGGCGGCGGGGGACAGGCCGCGTTCATGCTCCAAAAGCCAAGCCTTGCGCGCGATGCCGCTGCCATAGCCGGTCAGGGCGGCATTGGCCCCGATGACCCGGTGGCAGGGCACAACGATACCGATGGGATTAGCACCGTTGGCCAGGCCCAGAGCCCGCACCGCCTTGGGCCGGTCGATCGCGGCGGCGAGCTGGCCATAGCTGCAGGTCTGGCCTGCCGGGATGGTGCGCAAGGCGGCCCAGACTTGGCGCTGAAAGTCGGTGCCACCGTTGGCGACCGGCAACCGGTCAATGGCGGTCAGGTCCCCGGCGAAATAGGCCTCGACCCCGTCACGCGCGGCCGTGCGGCGAGCCGAGGCGATGGTCTGCGTGCGGTCAGGCCCATATTGACGGCGCAGCAGCCGGTCCATCCGCTCTTGGCAATCCACCCAATCAAGCATCCGCAAGGTCTGTTGGTCATCGGTCAATAGCAGCATGGGCCCGATGGGCGAGCTGAGCTGTTCCACATGCAGGGTCAGGATCGTCATGGCCGGTCTCGCTGGAGGGGGGGGGAGGGGGTGTTCGGTCGGATCATGTCAAAGGCTCGCCCAAAGGTGCTGGGCTCCATAGGCGCGCCAAGGTCGCCAAGCCTGCGCCCGCTGCAATAGGGCCGCCGCATCAGGCCGGTTCCCGTCGGCGTCGGTCAAGGCCCGCATCAGGCCCACATCCGCCGCCGGAAAGGCATCGGGCTCTCGCAATTGACGCATGGCAATATAGTGCGCGGTCCAGTCGCCGATCCCCGGCACGGCGCGAAGCCGCGTCACTGCTGCCTCAAGGCTATGACCAGCAGACAAGAGGTCCGGATCGGCGAGCACCGCCGCCGCAACCGCCGACAGGGTCTTGGCCCGGCTGCGCGGCATTCCGAGGTCCGACAGATTGGTCTGGGCCAGCAGGGCCGGTTCGGGGAACAGATGGGTCAAGCCGGCCTGGGGATGGGTCATCGGCTGGCCATAGCGGGCGACGAGCTTGCTGGCCAGATTGACGGCGGCGGGCACGGTGATCTGCTGACCCAGAACCGCGCGGATCGCCAACTCGAACCCATCCCACGCGCCGGGCAAACGCAGGCCGGGTCTGGCCGCGACCAAGGGGGCAAGGGCTGGGTCTTGGGCCAGATGTTGACCTATGGCCGC
>CALFYB010000245.1 GCA_937952995.1 uncultured Caulobacteraceae bacterium | reverse complement strand
ACCAGTTCAGCAGCGGCTTTGTCGCGGCCAACCCCAATTCCAAGATCCCCGTCCTTGTCGACCACAGCGGACCGGAGCCAATCCGGGTGTTTGAGTCCGGCGCAATCTTGATGCACTTGGCGGAAAAGTTCGGCGAATTCCTGCCCACGGGCGGTAAGGCCCGCGCTGAATGTCTGTCTTGGCTGATGTGGCAGATGGGCAGCGCGCCCTATCTGGGCGGCGGTTTTGGGCACTTCTATGCCTATGCGCCGTTCAAGATCGAATATGCCATCGACCGCTTTGCCATGGAGGTGAAGCGCCAGCTCGACGTGCTCGACCAGCATCTGGCCAAGAACGAATATATGGCCGGCGAGGACTACACGATCGCCGACATGGCCATCTGGGCCTGGTACGGCAGCATGGCTAAGGGTCTTCTCTATGAGGGCGGAGAGTTCTTGCAGGTGCAGACCTATACCAACCTGATCCGCTGGACCGACCAGATTGCCGAACGTCCCGCCGTCAAGCGCGGCCGTATGGTCAACCGTCCGTTCGGCGATCCTGCCAGCCAATTGCTTGAACGGCACGATGCCAGCGACTTTGATTTGCGCACGACCGATAAGCTGAACCCACAGGGCTAAGCGCAATTACGACCCTAGAGCGTAGGGATTGACCGCCCGACGGGGTTGGTCTATCCGGAAAATAGGGTGCCGGTTCATTCAGAGTCGGCACCCGCAATTTGCACCGGTACCGGGAACGCAGTGCGAGCAGCTTGCTGCTCTAGTCTGAGGCTATCCCTGTAACTGTAAGCGGCGAGAGCGATGCGCGGGTATTTCGGCAACGAAATACAGCCACTGGACAGGGCCTTTGGGTCCAACTCTGGGAAGGTGTGCGTCAATCGATGACCCGTGAGCCAGGAGACCGACCGGTGCAGGTCGCTCATGCCGTGGCTCAGGGACTGGCCAAGGCGCGAAATGATCTCGTCAGAGCGACGAACGAGCGGTGGGAGCCGTATCGGACCGTGCGGGTGAGCGTCTTTGGGCGTCGGTTCACCAACGCGGGCTGACCGTTTGCGCGGACGCTCCGGCCATTGTCGCTGGCTGCCCGAGGTTGTTTTTCATGAGCCGTTCTTTCCTGTCGTCGCTGCTGGCGACGGTTGTTCCCCTCTGGCTTTGTGCCAGTCCTTCCCACGCTGCTGACGTTGCCGACGAGTTGATCGTGACCGCGAGCCGGTCCGGCGTCGCCGTGCCACAGCATCTGCTCGGTTCGTCCGTGACGGTGCTGGATGCCAACGCCCTTACCGAGCGCCAAACCCGCGAAATCGCCGATATCCTGCGCGATGTTCCCGGTCTTGCCGTCAATGTCTCGCCGGGTCTGACCCAGATCAGAATGCGCGGTGCCGAGGCCAATCACACCCTTGTGCTGGTCGACGGGATCGAGGTTTCTGACCCCTATTACGGCGAGTTTGATTTCGGCTCCCTGATTGTCGACGAGGGTGCGCGGATCGAGGTCCTGCGGGGACAGCAGAGCGCGCTCTATGGCTCCGATGCCATTGGCGGCGTGATCCACTATATTTCAGGCAACGGCCATGACGCGCCGGGCGTCAGCCTGCGGGCCGAGGCCGGGTCCTTCGGCACCTTCAACAGCGCCGCCCGATGGGCCGGTGTCGAAAAGGGCTTGGACTATGCCCTGACCGCGTCGCTAAACACCCGCGATGGAACCCCGAACAGCCGCACCGGCTCACGCAAGCTGGGCAAGGATGCTGCGGCGACGGCCTTCAAGCTGTCCTACGGGCTGAATGATCACCTCAAGCTGACCGCCGTTGGGCGCTACGGCTCGGTGCAAGAGGATATCAACAATAGCGACAACAATTCGCGCTCCAAGACCTTCGGCTACATCGTCGACTCGCCGGGCTCGCAGTACCGCAACAACGCCCTCTATGGACTGGTTCGCGCCGATTGGACCGGGCTGGATGGGCGCTGGACCCAGGCCCTGACCCTTCAAGCCGCCGATACGGACCGGAAGGGCTACAGTCGTGACCGCCGCACCTCAGGCGATCAGGGCAAGCGCCAGAAGGGGTCTTACGAGACCAGTCTCTTGCTCGGTTCAGGACCGGTGCAGGATCGTTTGACCTTGGCTGTCGATGCTGAGCGCGAGCAGTTTCGCAATACCGACCCCAGCGGCTTTGCCTTTACCGGCACCAAGCGCCTGAACAATACCGGCATTGTGGCCATGGTCGACCATACGGTCGGTGATAAACTAGCCATCGGGGCCTCGATCCGGCGCGATCTGAACGATCAGTTTGCCGATGCGACCACCTACCGGGTTCAGGGCAGCTATCAGGCCTTGGCCGATACCCGGCTTCATGCAGCGGTCGGCTCTGGGATCAAGAACCCCGGTTTCTATGAGCTCTTTGGCTATATGGATGGGCGCTTCATCGGCAATGCAGCGCTCAAGCCGGAGCGGTCTGAAGGTTGGGAGTTTGGCCTCGAGCAGGCCCTGTTCGACCGTGCCGTTGTGCTCGATCTCACCCGGTTCGATAGCCGTCTGAAGGACGAGATCTACACCACCTATCCGGCCCCGACCTATGTCGCCACGCCTGCGAACCGTAAGACCAACTCTACGCAACAGGGCGTAGAACTGACGGCGGTCGCCAAGCTGGCGCAAGATTGGCGGCTGAATGGTGCCTTTACTTGGCTCAAGGCCCGGGAAGTCGGTATCGAAGAGGTGCGGCGTCCAGCCAATATCGGCAGCCTCGCCCTGTCTTGGCGGCACCCCAGCCAACTCGGCGGCTTGGCGCTGGTCGCTCGGTATAATGGCCAACAGACCGACCTAGCCTACACGAACCCTAACTATGTGCCGGTTCGGGCAC
>CALFYB010000244.1 GCA_937952995.1 uncultured Caulobacteraceae bacterium | reverse complement strand
CACCTTGAGGAATTCGAAGTCATGGCCCGCGATACGAAGTTGGGCCCTGAAGAAATTACCCGCGACATTCCAAACGTGGGTGAAGAAGCTCTGCGCAACCTCGATGAGGCTGGCATTGTGGCCATCGGCGCTGAGGTGATGCCGGGCGATATTCTGGTCGGTAAGGTCACGCCAAAGGGTGAAAGCCCGATGACGCCGGAAGAAAAGCTCCTGCGCGCCATCTTTGGTGAAAAGGCTTCTGACGTCCGCGACACCTCCTTGCGCCTGCCGCCAGGGGTTGCCGGTACGATCGTCGAAGTGCGGGTGTTCAACCGGCACGGCGTCGAAAAGGACGAACGGGCTCTGGCCATCGAGAGAGCGGAAATCGACCGTCTGGGCAAGGACCGCGACGACGAGTTCGCGATCCTGAACCGCAACATCAGCGGCCGTCTGAACGAGCTGCTGGTCGGTAAGGTCGCTGTTTCGGGTCCTAAGGGCCTGTCACGCGGCGAGATCACGGCTGACAAGCTGGCTGAGATCGCTCCCGGCCTGTGGTGGCAGATCGCGCTTGAAGACGAAAAGGCTATGGGCGAGTTGGAGGCTATGCGCCGCCAGTTCGACGAGGCGCGTAAGCGTCTGGATCGCCGTTTCGAAGACAAGGTCGATAAGCTCCAGCGCGGTGACGAACTGCCACCGGGCGTGATGAAGATGGTCAAGGTGTTCGTGGCCGTGAAGCGCAAGCTTCAGCCCGGGGACAAGATGGCCGGTCGTCACGGCAACAAGGGCGTTATTTCTAAGATCCTTCCGATCGAAGACATGCCTTACCTAGAAGACGGCACCGCCGTGGACGTCGTTCTGAACCCGCTGGGCGTGCCTTCGCGCATGAACGTCGGTCAGATCTTCGAAACCCACCTCGGCTGGGCAGCCGCAGGCCTTGGCAAGCAAATTGCCAACCTGTTGGAAGCCTGGAAGAACGGCGGTCAGCGCGAGATGCTGATCAACCGTCTGCGCGAGATCTACGGTCCTGACCAAGAACTGCCCGATACCGACGAGGAACTGGTCGAATTGGCCCGTAACCTGTCCAAGGGCGTTCCCTTCGCCACGCCAGTCTTTGACGGTGCGCGGATCGAAGACATTGAGGACCATCTGGAATGGGCGGGTCTGAACCGTTCGGGCCAGTCGATCCTCTATGATGGCCAGACCGGTGATCAGTTCAAACGGCCTGTTACCGTCGGCTATATCTATATGCTCAAGCTCCACCACCTCGTGGATGACAAGATCCACGCGCGTTCTATTGGTCCGTACAGTCTGGTCACCCAGCAGCCTCTCGGCGGTAAGGCCCAGTTCGGCGGACAGCGCTTCGGGGAAATGGAAGTGTGGGCACTGGAAGCCTATGGCGCAGCCTACACCTTGCAGGAAATGCTGACGGTCAAGTCCGACGACGTGGCCGGACGGACCAAGGTTTACGAGTCGATCGTCCGAGGGGACGACACGTTCGAAGCCGGTATTCCGGAAAGCTTCAACGTTCTGGTCAAGGAAATGCGTTCCTTGGGCCTCAACGTCGAGCTGGAAAACAGCTGAGCCTGAGTTTGTGAGACGGCACCTTGCCCCCACCGAGTTGATCGGGACGGGCAGGGTGCCGATCCTCTCAAGCCTCGAAATTTCAAGGGCCTAACGGCTCAACTTACGAAATGCCTGCAGGCTCTAGCCCGCAAGAGAAATGGAAGTCCGATGAACCAGGAAGTCCTGAACATCTTTAATCCGGTCGCCGCTGCGCCGACCTTCGATCAGATCCGTATCTCGCTGTCCTCGCCCGAAAAGATTCGGTCTTGGTCCTTCGGCGAGATCAAGAAGCCCGAAACCATCAACTACCGGACCTTCAAGCCGGAGCGTGATGGCCTGTTCTGCGCCCGTATCTTTGGCCCGACCAAGGATTACGAATGCCTGTGCGGCAAGTACAAGCGCATGAAGTACAAGGGCATCATCTGCGAAAAGTGCGGTGTTGAAGTCACGCTCGCCCGCGTTCGGCGCGAGCGGATGGGTCACATCGAACTGGCCAGCCCGGTTGCTCACATCTGGTTCTTGAAGTCGCTGCCGAGCCGCATCGCCATGATGCTCGACATGCCGCTCAAGGATATCGAGCGGGTCCTCTATTTTGAATATTACATCGTCACCGAGCCCGGCCTGACGCCTTTGAAGCAGCACCAGCTGCTGTCCGAAGACGACTTTGCCCGCAGCCAAGACGAATATGGCGATGACAGCTTCACCGCTGAAATCGGCGCTGAGGCGATCCGTGGCCTGCTGATGGCCATCGACCTGCACAAGGAAGCTGACCGCCTGCGCGAAGAGCTGGCCGGCACGCCTTCCGAGATGAAGCAGAAGAAGGCGTCCAAGCGCCTGAAGATCATCGAAGCCTTCATCGAAAGCGGCAATAAGCCCGAGTGGATGATCATGACGGTCATCCCCGTCATTCCGCCCGAGCTGCGCCCACTGGTGCCTCTGGACGGTGGCCGTTTCGCCACCTCCGACCTGAACGACCTCTATCGCCGCGTC
>CALFYB010000243.1 GCA_937952995.1 uncultured Caulobacteraceae bacterium | reverse complement strand
CCATCGCCTTTGCCGCCTCCCAGACCCCCAACTAGGACGGACGTCATGAACGTGGTTGAGGTCATTACCTACGGCGGCGGCACCTATTACCGTGACATCTTTCAGGCTGTAGCCCTGATGGCGGGCGCAGATGGGCTCTCGTCACTGATTAGGCTGGCCATGGTGCTTGGCCTGATCATGGGGCTTTTCCAAGCCGTCTTTGATTTCAATATCGGCAAGATCCTGCGCTGGTTCTTGGTGGCCTATATCTCCTACGGCGTTCTATGGGTGCCTAAGGTCCAGGTCCATGTGACCGATCTTTATGATCCTGGTCTTACGGGCGCAGATGTCGCCAATGTGCCCCTTGGGGTAGGCATGACCGCAAGTTTGACCAGCCTGGTGGGTCACAGGGTTATTGAGCTGACCGAGACCGCCTTTGGCGATCCGGACGATGTGGCCTACTCCAAGACCGGCATGATCTTTGGAGCCAAGGTCTTTGAGCGGCTAAGATCCGCCAAGATATCTGACCCGGTCTTTGATCAAAACATGCACGCCTTTGTGCGGGGCTGCGTCTATTACGACATCCTAGAGGGTTACTATTCGGCCGGTGAGCTTGCCCGTCAAAATGACCTCTGGACCTACATCACTGTCACCAAGGGCACCAATCCGGGCCGTTCGATCGAATATCAAAATGCAGGCTCGCGCGAGATCGTCTCCTGCACGGTGGCCGCTCAACGGCTAGATGCCGCCTGGTCCACCACCTTGACCAGCTCGATCAAGCTCTTTGAGCGCAAGGTGCGCCCTGAGCTGGATGAGGCCAGCCTCAACTCCGCCTTCTTAAGCGAGATGGGAACGCTGCATCCCATCATGCTTGGGGCTTCGCGCAATGCGACCTCAGCTTTCCAGCAGGTGCTGATGGCCAATGCTATTCGAAGCGGGGTTACGGGCTTTTCGGCTGAGGCAGGGGGCGACGCTGTCTCGATCATGGCCCAGACCCAAGCTGAGGTTCAGACCCGAAATACCCAGCAGCTCTTAGGCGGTGTTGCCGAAAAGGCCATCGTCATCCTCAAGATCGTGGTCGATCTTCTGTTCATCGGCATGTTCCCGGTCCTTTTCCCGGCCATGCTACTGCCTGGGATCGGGCCCAAGATGATCCAAGGCTATCTGACGGGGTTTTTGTATCTGCAGCTTTGGGGGCCGATGTATGTGATCGTCCACAAGATCGCGATGGGCACGGCAGCGGCCAAGACGGCGGCGGCTGCCTATATCCCAGACACGGTGACGGGTCTGAAGATCGCCAATCTAGAATCCATCGGCTCGGTCAATGCCGACATTGCCGGTGTGGCAGGGGTCATGACCCTGATGATCCCGGTGCTGGCGGGTATGTTGACCAAGGGCGCTATGGCGGTGGGAAGCCAAGGCGAAGCGCTACTGGCGCAATTTAGAAGCGGCGCGGAAGCGGCCGGTGCGTCAGCCACAACCGGCAACTATTCCTTTGGCAATACAGCCTTTGAAAACCAGTCTTGGAACAACAAGAGCGCCAACCGTTGGTCAACCTCTGGAGAATTTGATCAAGGCAACTTTGGTTATGTCGATGGCAATCTAAACCGCACCCAGATCGGCGCGAATGGCACAACCACCCTAACCTCGTCCATGTCCAACACGGCCTTCTCAGCCAACTATTCGGACGGTGTGAGCAAGGCCTATGTCGAAGCGGCCAACAATAGCCGCTCCATGAGCCAGTCCCTGTCGCACAGCGTTTCTGAGGGCCAATCCAGAGTGGCCTCAGAGTCGGCTGAGAAGATCCAAAACTGGCTCAACAGCGATAGCAAGACCCGCTCCCAAGGCAGCGACAGCCGCGACGCCTGGGGCTCGACCTACCAGATCATGGACCAGGTATCGCAAAGCCTCCAAAAGACCCATGGCTATGATGAGCGCACGGCGAAGCAGCTGACGGCGCGGGCGGCGGCGGAATGGTCTGCTATGGGGCCTTTAGGCCCTGGGGTCGCTAAAGGTACTGTTGGCGTGGATGCCTCAGCTACAGCCTCAGGAAGCGAGTCCAACG
>CALFYB010000242.1 GCA_937952995.1 uncultured Caulobacteraceae bacterium | reverse complement strand
CGGTACTTCCCCCAGAGGGGGAAGATTTCCAGCCGCCCTACTCCTGTGTTCCCCGCAAAGGCGGTGGAGGGTGCCCCCACTCCCAACCCTCTCCCCCTCAAGGGGGGAAAGGGCCTTTTTTACCGCGTCATTGCGAGCGCAGCGAAGCAACCCAGAAGACGGACACGAACCTAAGCGGATGTTCCCCTAGGTTGCTTCGGCGCAATGCGCCTCGCAATGACGCAGGAAAATATCCCAACGCAAAACGGCCCCGGGGTTTCCCCCAGGGCCGTTCGCAAAACACAGTGCCTGCGTCCCGAGGGACGCGCGCCATCTTATTTGATGGTGACGGTGGCGCCGGCTTCTTCGAGCTTCTTCTTGATCTCTTCGGCTTCTTGCTTGGAGATGTTTTCCTTGATGGGCTGCGGAGCGCCTTCCACCAGGTCCTTAGCTTCCTTCAGGCCGAGATCGGCGCGGATGCCACGGACTTCCTTAATCACGTTGATCTTCTTGTCGCCACCGGCGGCCAGGATCACAGTGAATTCGGTTTGCTCTTCGACGGCTTCAGCGACGGCAACAGGGCCGGCAGCGGCGACGGCGACAGGAGCAGCAGCCGAAACGCCCCAATGCTCTTCGAGCATCTTGGAGAGTTCAGCGGCTTCAAGAACCGACAATGCGGAAAGGTCTTCAACCAACTTTTCGAGCTTGGACATGGGTATGTTCCTTAAGAGTGGATATGAGAGGAAATTGCGAAAATGCGTTTAGGCAGCCTTGTCGGCATAAGCCTTGAGCACACGAGCCAGTTGTCCAGCCGGAGCCGCCAGGACGCCTGCGATACGAGTCGCTGGGGTCTGGATGAGGCCGACCAGTTGGCCGCGGATCTGGTCGAGGGATGGCAGGGTGGCAAGGGCGCGCACTGCCTTCTCGTCGAGAACCGTTGATTGTCCGAGCAGGCCGCCAATGATGGAGTACTTGTCGTTCTCCTTGGCATATTGCACGACGATCTTGGCCGCGGACACGGGGTCCGCACCATAGGCAATAGCGACAGGACCGGTGAACAGGGCATTGCCTGCATCGCCAGCCACGCCATCTAGCGCCTTCTGAACTAGGGTGTTCTTCACGACCTTCAGAGTCGCGCCTTCTTTACGAAGACGGTTCCGAAGTTCGGTCATTTCCGCAACCGTTAGACCCATATAGTGGGTCACGACCACTGCGCCGGCACCAGCGAACACGTCTTTCAACGCGACGATGGCATCAGCTTTCTGAGTGCGGTCCATTGCGGTCTCCGTAACTCACGTTAGGCGGCCGGACCATCCGGCAGCCGAAGTCGATCTTGAGCGTAAGGTCACCCCCACGCCGCAATCGGCTCAGCCTGTCCCAGGATGCGTCGACGACACGCCCGATCCATCAAGGAAACGGTGCGATCTGTCTGTGCGTCTTGTCTCCCCGCGGCATTCAATTAAGGCCCTAGGGCCCCGCAGTTCTCGGACAGGACTAGCGACCTAGGGCAAGCCCCAAATCACCAGAAGCGGCGCTTATAGTCGGCGCGATGGAAAACCGCAAGCCCTGCGCGGCCGCTAACCAAAACGCGCCCTAAAAACGAAAACAGGCGGCCCCGTGAGGGACCGCCTGTCATTCAGCACCCGAAGGTGTGAAAGGTCTTAGGCCGAGATCGAGGCCGTATCGACGCGCAGGCCAGGGCCCATGGTCGAGGACATCGAGATCTTCTTCACATAGAGACCCTTTGCACCGGTCGGCTTGGACCGGTTCAGGGCTTCGACGAGGGCCTTAACGTTGACGATCAGAGCGTCATCGGTGAACGAGACCTTGCCAACGCCGACGTGGATGATGCCGGACTTTTCAACGCGGAACTCGACCGCACCACCCTTGGCGTCCTTAACGGCTTGGCCAACATTGGGGGTCACGGTGCCGACCTTTGGGTTAGGCATCAGGCCGCGAGGACCCAGAACCTTACCCAAACGACCGACCAGAGCCATCATGTCCGGTGTCGCGATAACGCGATCAAAGTCCATGAAGCCGCCTTGGATGCGCTCGACTAGGTCTTCAGCACCCACCACGTCTGCGCCAGCAGCTAGGGCTTCAGCAGCCTTAGCGTCCTTGGCGAAGACAGCGACGCGGACGTCACGGCCGGTACCCGAGGGCAGGTTCACCACGCCGCGGACCTGTTGGTCAGCGTGACGGGGGTCGACACCCAGATTGACCGAAACTTCGACGGTTTCGTCGAACTTGGCGGTGGCATTGGACTTCACGACGGCAACGGCTTCAGCCAAGCTGTAGGCCTTGTCAGCGTCGACGACGAAAGTCTTGGCGCGCTTTGCAATCTTAGCCATGACTTAAGCCTCCACCACTTTCAGACCCATCGCGCGGGCCGAGCCTTCGATGATGCGGGTCGCAGCGTCGAGGTCGTTTGCGTTCAGGTCTTTCATCTTCTTTTCGGCGATCTCGCGGCACTGAGCCTTGGTCACCTGGCCAACCACTTCGCGGCTGGTCTTGGCCGAACCGGACTTGATGCCCGCAGCGTTCTTCAAGAAGAAGGTCGCAGGAGGCGTCTTGGTCACGAAGGTGAACGACTTGTCCTGATAGACCGTGATCACGGTCGGCAGGGGCGTGCCCTTTTCGACATTTTCAGTACGGGCGTTAAATTCTTTACAGAAGCCCATGATGTTGACGCCGCGCTGACCGAGCGCGGGGCCGATTGGGGGTGAAGGCGTGGCAGAGCCGGCCTTCACCTGGAGCTTGATATAGCCCAGGATCTTTTTAGCCATCTTATCCTCTCATAGAACCAGGACCATCCCGGTTCTTAGGTTAGAGCCGTGGTGCGGGGTTACGGTGGCCGCCCCCTCCCACGGATTTAGTCGGCCAGCTCCGGCGAACTGGCCCACAACATCACGCGGTCTTTTCGACCTGCGAGAATTCGAGTTCCACCGGCGTGGCCCGTCCAAAGATGGACACGGTAACGCGCAGGCGGGAGCGTTCTTCATCAACCTGCTCAACAGAGCCGCTGAAGCTGGCAAAGGGACCGTCGGTGACCCGGACGTTCTCGCCAATTTCGAAAGTGATCGCGGGCTTCGGACGCTCGACGCCCTCTTCGATCGCACCGATGATCCGCGCCACTTCGCGCTCGCTCACCGGCATCGGCTTGGCCTGCGATCCCAAGAAGCCCGTAACCTTGGGCGTGTTCTTGACCAGGTGATAGGCCACGTCCGAGAGGTCCATCTTGACCAGCACATAGCCGGGGAAGAACTTACGCTCGGCATTGATCTTACGGCCGCGACGGATTTCGATCACGTCTTCGGTCGGGACCAGAATTTCGGAAAAGCAATCCTCAAGACCTTGGGTCTTGGCCTGCTCACGAATGGAGTCCGCCACCTTCTTTTCGAAGTTCGAGTAGGCGTGGACGATGTACCACTTGTGGTTCGGGTTCGAAGGACGGCTTTCAGCAGCTTGCGCGGACATGGATTAAGACCCCAGGGTGCTGAGCTTGAGAATCTGGCTGACACCGAAGCTCAGCAGCAGATCGACAATAAAGAAGAATGTTGCGGTCATGACCACCATGATCAAAACCATGACAGACGTGATCCAAGTTTCCTTGCGGGTGGTCCAAGTGATCTTACGCGCTTCGGCGCGGACCTCACGGATGAATTGCGCAGGGTTGATAGGCTTCTTTGGCGCTGGAGCAGCCGTGGTCGCCGTTCCGTCGCCCTTGGGCACGGCTTTGACCACGCGGCCCTTGGTCGCTGTCGGTACGGCGGGTGACTTGGCCATGGATCGGCTCACAACTTCTTCTAACGACGAGCGCTAAGGGCCGTCCGGAAACCTCCGGGCGACGCCGCAGCGCCATAGAGGGTGGCAGGAGTGGGGGGACTCGAACCCACGACTTTCGGTTTTGGAGACCGACGCTCTACCAGCTGAGCTACACTCCTTCAGACTTAGGCTTCCATCCTGTAACAGGACATGCGCCGGGAGGAGACCCCTTCCAGCGCGATCGGCCTTTGTCAGAGCCGTGCGGTTTATCAGCACCGTCCCTTGAGGGCAAGAGCCGCCGGACGGAAACCGTTGCTCTATTATAGATGGGCCAGTGGAATCACCCCCTCACCCAACCCTCTCCCCCAAGGGGGCGAGGGCTTACCCGTCCTTATCCGCGTCATTGCGAGCGGAGCGAAGCAACCCAGAGGGCTGCTGCAGGCTCACGGT
>CALFYB010000241.1 GCA_937952995.1 uncultured Caulobacteraceae bacterium | reverse complement strand
GCCACCACGCCGATGGCCAAAGAGACCCTGAGGCCGACCAGCAACCGCGCCAGAAGGTCCCGGCCCAGAGAGTCAGCCCCCATCAGGTGCCCCGCCGTCAGGGGCGGTGCCCAGACATCGTTCTTATTGATCTGGTCATAGGTAAAGGGCGTCAGGAACGGCCCGACAATGGCCAGCAACACCAGAGCCAGCAACAGGCCCATACTGACCGTCGCGGCCCGGTTGGCCAGAAGGCGGCGGCGGGCATCATCCCACAGGCTACGGCCCTTGACGGCGGCGCGCTCCATGGTTTGAGCGCCCTGATTGGAAGCGGAGAGGACGCGGTTCATGACAACCTCACGCGCGGATCAAGCATTGCATAGGCAATATCGGCCAGCAGATTGAGCAGCAGGATCAGGCCGGCATAGACAATCACCACCCCCATCACCACCGTATAGTCCCGCTGCAGCGCCCCGATCACGAAGCTCTTGCCAAGCCCCGGCAGGCTGAAGATCTTTTCAATGACCAGAGACCCGGTCAGCAGACCGGCGCAGGCCGGGCCCAAATAGCTGACCAGCGGCAAGATTGCGGCACGGAGCCCATGGCGCAGGACGATACGCGCCTCGGACAGGCCCTTGGCGCGGGCGGTGCGGATATAGTTGGAGCGCAAGACCTCGATCATCCCGGCGCGGGTCAGGCGCGAGATGATGGCGATTTGCGGCAGGGCCAGAACCGTGACCGGCAAGATCAGGCTGCGTATACCGTTCAAGCCCGCAGTCGGCAGCCAGCCCAGCTTGGCGGCAAAGACCAGCACCAAAAGGGGCGCCGTCACAAAGGTCGGGATACAGACCCCAAGAACGGCAATGGCCATGGTCACATTGTCGATCATCTGATTTTGCCGCAGCGCCGCGATGATCCCCAGCCCAATCCCCACCAGACAGGCCAAGGTCAGGGCCGAAAGCCCGATGGTGGCACTGGTGGGCAGGCCTTCGCTGATCAGTTCAGCGACCGACTTGTCCTTATATTTCAAGGACGGGCCGAGGTCGCCGTGCAAGACATTGCTGACATAGGCGACGTACTGTTCGCCCAGAGGCCGGTCCATGCCGTACTTGGCCATGATGCTGCGCTCGACCTCAGGCGGGAGCTTGCGATCAGAGTCAAACGGATTGCCGGGGGCGGCCCGCATCATGAAAAAGGCGGCGGTGACCACAAGAAAAAGGGTCGGAACAGCCACCATCAGACGACGAAGCAAAAAGCGAAACATTCAACAATCCAATTTACCGGTATAGTGACCCGGAACCTGCGGCGAAGGTTTCATCCGCACCCTAGAATGTCAACGAATCCGCCCGCCGAAACACACTGGAGAGAAAAGAAAATGTCATCGATCCGTCCTGTCACAGAAGACTTTTCCGTTTCGCCGCAAATTGCTCTGTCCGATCTGAACGTCGCCGCCAGCCAAGGCGTCAAGCGCGTCATCTGCAACCGTCCTGACGACGAAGATGCAGGCCAGATCAACAGCGCAGAGGTCCGGGCCGCCGCTGAAGCCCTCGGCATGAGCTATGTCCATATCCCCGTGCGCGGCGGACCCACGCCTGATCAGGTTGAAGAGATGCGCACCGCCATTGCCGAGGCTGGCGGACCGGTCTTGGCCTATTGCCGCTCTGGCACCCGCTCGATCGTCACCTGGGCCATCGGTCAGATGGTCAGCGGCGAGCGCGAGGTCCCAGAACTGATCGCGCTCGGCACCGCCGCCGGTTATGATCTGTCCAGCGTCCTTCGCCGCTAGACCCGCCTTCAGGAGCCCAGCCGATGATCCCCTTTGTCCGCGAGATCAAGTTTGACTATGGCCAGTGCGATCAGGTCTCGCCCCTGATCCGGCGGGTCATTGCCAACAATCCCGGCCCCTTCACCTTCACCGGGACGGGCACCTACATCATCGGCAAGGGCGAGGTCGCGGTCATTGATCCGGGCCCAGACATGGCTGACCACTTGGAGGCGATCTTGGCGGCGGTCGAGGGCGAGACCGTCACCCACATCCTGATCACCCACAACCACCTAGACCATTCCCCCCTCGCCCATCCGCTGGCCGCGCGCACGGGGGCCAAGATCTACGCCATGCCCATCGAGGCCCAGACCAGCGACGGCGAGGTGACGATGGAGGCCGGGGACGATCTGGGTTTTAAGGCCGATGTAATCCTGTCGGGCGGTGAGATCATTTCCGGTCCCGGCTGGACCTTTGAAGCCATCCCCACCCCGGGCCACACCTCAAACCATATCTGTTATGGGCTGGCCGAGGAAAACGCCCTGTTCTCTGGCGATCATATTATGGGCTGGTCGACGACGGTCATCACCCCGCCCGACGGCGATATGGGGGCCTATTTTGCCAGTCTGGACCGGATCCAAGCCAAGGGTTTTGCCACCCTCTGGCCGACCCATGGCCCGCCCATCACCGAGCCTGCACCCTTTATTCAGGCCTATGCCGACCATCGCCGCGCCCGCGAGGCCCAGATCATCGAGCAACTGGCCAAGGGCCCAGCCTCGATCCTGACCATCGTGCCGGTGATCTATGCGGCGGTTGATTCTAGGCTACATCCCGCCGCCGCCCGATCCATTCAGGCCCACGTCATCCAGATGGTCAAGGATGGCCGCCTGCTGGCAGACACGGCACCCGGGTTAGATACCCTGCTGCGCCTGCCAGATTAGCGCGTCTATTTCAGCAGTAGGGCGCGGATCGCGGTGATGCGCTTGCAGTTGGCACCGAGGTCAGAAATGCCCACCCGGCTGACCGAGCGGAAGTCGACCTGCGTGCCCGCATCCTTGGCCCGAACCCGTGCCACAACATCGTCCTTGAAGCCATAGAGACGGCTGGTGGCCACGGCCTCGATCCGGCCGGTCGCTGGCTCGTCGGTGACGATGGTCAGATCTGCCGCCATCAGCGCTGCCTTGACCTTGCCATAGGCCGTGGCGGGGGCCTCGGCCAGAATGGTCGGCTTGGCCGCTGGGCAAGCCTTGGCGTTCACGTCGGCCACCCGGCTCTTGTCCGGAGCCAAAGGATCGGCAACCACAGGATTGGAGTCCGCACCGCGCGCTGTCATGACGGCTGCAGAGAAGGTCAGAGGCTCTGACCAGTCCGTGGCCACATCATGGATCGGCGGCACCGAGGTCGCGACCGATTTCAGCCCCATAAAGCCGCCCATGACCACCAAGGTCACGACCAAGGGGGCCGCTGCCCGCAGCCACAGATCCTTGATCCCGGCCATCAGGGCCACAACCAGACCAATGACGCCCGTCGCCACGCTGAGCATCGCGATCATGGGCGGGCCCATAAAGGTCAAGAGCCCAAAGCCCAGCTTCCAGTTCAGAAGGCCGGTCTTGGTGCCCACCGCCCCCACCACAATCGAGATCACCGGAAGAACCGCAATCAAGAGCGCGATCCGCAAATAGGTCTTGGCCGCCGTAATACTGATTTTCATCGAAGTGCCCCTTGGGTTGTCTGAACTGACCCTAAACCGTCTGGCGGGATCGGCAAGGGCCTAAGGCCCCTGCCCTTGTACCCGGGACTTCGGCCTAGGCCGTCGGCAGCTTATAGGTCTCGAACTGCTGACGCAGGATCTTCTTGTCGATCTTGCCGGTCGCGCCCAGCGGAATGTCTTCGACAAAGACCACGTCGTCTGGCGTCCACCACTTGGCGATCTTGCCATCGAGATAGGCCAGATATTCTTCCTTGGTGCTGGTCTGCCCCTCGCGCAGCTTGACCAGCAGAAGGGGCCGCTCGTCCCACTTGGGGTGGGCAATGCCGATGACCGCAGCCAGCGCCGACTTGGGATGGCCCGCAGCGATATTTTCGATCTCGATCGAAGAGATCCATTCACCGCCGGACTTGATCACGTCCTTGGCTCGGTCGGTGATCTGCATGAAGCCATACTGGTCGATGGTCGAGACGTCGCCCGTATCAAAGAAGCCGTCCTCGTCGAGGATATTGCCGCCTTCCTGCTTGAAATAGGCCGCAGCGATGGTCGCGCCGCGGATCTTGAGACGGCCAAAGGTCGTGCCGTCATGGGGCAGTTCACGGCCCTCATCATTGGTCAGCTTCAGCTCGATACCGACCGGCGCGCGGCCCTGCTTGAGCTTGAAGGGGATGACTTCATCGGGGCCTAGGGCTTCGACATCCGCCGTAGGCCGAGAGATCGTACCCAGCGGCGAGGTCTCGGTCATGCCCCAAGCGTGGGTCACATCCACCCCATAGTCATCGCCAAAGGCCCGAATGATGGCTTCGGGACAGGCCGAGCCGCCAATGACCACGCGCTTGAGGGTGGTCAGCTTGCTGTTCGTCGCCTGAAGATGCTGAAGCAGCATCTGCCAAACGGTCGGCACCGCCGCCGAGAAGGTCACGCCTTCGGTTTCCAGCAGCTCAAAGATCGACTGACCGTCCATCTTGGCACCGGGCATGACCAGCTTTGATCCGACCGCCGGGGCGGCAAAGGCGATGCCCCAAGCATTGGCGTGGAACATCGGCACCACCGGCAAGATCACGTCCCGCGCCGACAGGCCCAGCACATCGGTCTGCAGGCCAACAAGGGTGTGCAGATAGTTCGAGCGGTGCGAATAGAGCACGCCCTTGGGATTGCCCGTCGTGCCCGACGTATAGCAAAGGCCCGCCGCCGTATTCTCATCAAAGCCGCCCCAGACGACTTCGGCATGGTGCTGATCAATCAGGCTTTCCATGGCCAAGCAGGGCTTGCCCTTGCAGCGCAGAGAAACGTTTTTCAGCTCGCTGTCGTCGGTCAGGACGACAATATGCTCGACCGTCGGGCACTGGTCGATAATGCCCTGAAGGATCGGCAAGAAGGTCAGGTCGGTGAAGATGATCCGGTCTTCGGCATGGTTGATAATATAGACCAGCTGCTCGGGGAAAAGGCGCGGGTTGAGCGTGTGGCACACCGCCCCGATCCCCATAATGCCGTACCAGGCCTCTATGTGGCGGCCCGTATTCCAGGCCAAGGTCGCGACCCGATCACCGGTCTTGATGCCCATGCCCAGCAAGGCGTTGGACAGGCGCTTGGCGCGGTTATGGATGTCGGCATAGTTGGTGCGGACGATGGGGCCCTCAACCGAGCGGCTGACCACTTCGCGGCCTGAATACCAACGGTTCGCATGGTCCAGAATCTTATCGACCGTCAAAGGCCAGTTCTGCATCAATCCAAGCATGGCGCGTTTCCCTAAAAATATTTGGACCGCACCCTATGGCGCAGAGAAAAAGGTTGCAATCACCCGCCGGACACAGTCGCCGGAAAAGTCTGATCAGACCGCGCGCGGGTCCAGCGGATGTCCCCGGGATCGCGGCTAAGCTGGCCGGTGAGGACCGTCACATCCGCATCGGACGCATCGCCTGAGCGCAACTCGATCCGTTCGCGCAACACCGCTTCCGGGGCCTCCATCCAATAGCCTTGGAAATCGAGACCTAGCGCTGCCGCAAGGTTTTCAGCCGCCTGCCGTTCTTCGGGGCGCAGGAACACCGCATCCAGCACCACCGACTGGCCTGCGCGTAGGATCATCTCCGCATTAGTCAGCATGGCACCATAGACCCGCTCGCTCTGGCCGGGGCCGTAGGCGTCCTTGGGCAAGGCCTGCAGCGGCCCGATCCCCCACAGGCGTTTGCGCACCTCGTCGGAGCGAAGGATCACCGCTTGCAGGTCCGGCGCGATGCGCCGCGAGGCATAGGATTTTCCCGATCCCGACAGGCCGCCGACCGCCACCAGCTTGGCGGTCTTGGGTCTAAGATGCTCAATCCCGGCCTGAACATAGGCCCGCGCCAGCTCCGCCTGCCCCATCTGGGCGCTGACATGGGCTCGAACCGCCGCCCGTACCGACAACATCAAGGGAAGGGCCGCCAAGCCCTCGAACACGGCTGGCCCGAAACTGCGCGCCGCCTCGTCCAGATAGCCGCTCAGCACCCGCACCGCCCCGGCCCGATTGCCTCGAAACAAGAGGTCCATCAGCAGGAAGGCGATGTCATATTGGATGTCGATATCACTGAGCTGATCATTGAACTCGATACAGTCAAAGGCCACCG
>CALFYB010000240.1 GCA_937952995.1 uncultured Caulobacteraceae bacterium | reverse complement strand
TTTTTGAGGAAGATCGGGCCCGTATCCCGCAGCCAGACATCGCCGAACTGAGCGCGGACCAGTTCGATGCCGGGGGCGGTGCCAATCAGCATCCGCGCCGTAGCTTCAGCCTCGTCGCCGCACACCATCAGCCGCACCCGCTCTGCGCCCGGACCGGCGAGCGCGAGGGCCAAAGCCGCGACCTCGGCCTGAGCCGCCTCATAGTGATCGAGCCAAATGTCTTCATGGCTTGGAAAACCCAGCCACATGGCGCGGTGCGGGGACCATTCAGCAGGGACGAGACGGGGCATAGAATTTCCAGACTGGGGCAAAAGAATAGCCCCCTCCATTGCCGTTGCGGATGAGAGGGGTCAAGCCATGAAAAAGGGGCGGCCCCCGCAGGAACCGCCCCAATCTCGTCAAAACTGGCTGTTTTGATTTAGAACTCGGAACGCAGGGTCAGGACGACCGCACGAGGATAGCCGGGCTGGAAGGAACCCGCCGCGCTGCCCGAACCCGAAGAGATGTCGCCGAGGTACTTCTCGTCGAGCATGTTCTTGACGTTCAACTGCAGCGAGGACTTAGCGACCCCAATCTGCGGCAGGACGTAACGGACATTGGCATCCCACAGGGTGTAGCCAGGAGCCTTTTCCGTATTCAGGTCGTTGGAATAGCGGTCACCGACCTGCTTGCCCTGAACACCGAACGAGAAGTCACCGATCTTATATTCGGCGCGCAGGCTGGCCTGCAGCTTTGGAATTTCGACCAGTTCCTTGCCCTTGGTGGCGATGATCGCACCGTTCAGGCCGTTAGGAAGGTTCGATTGCAGTTCCGTGGTGATGTAGGACGCCGACGCGTAGAGCGACAGACCATCCAAAGGCTCCCAACCGACTTGGCCGTCGACGCCCTTGAGGTCAACCTTACCGACGTTACGCGAGTTGAAGATGCCGTTCTCTTCGTCGAAGGTGCGCACGATGCGGTTCTCGAACGAGTTCGAGAAGATCGCGACCGCTGCCACGACCTTGCCGGTCTGATAACGATAGCCGATATCGAAGGCGGTGGTGGTTTCGGGCGCTGGATTGACCAGCTTTTGGTCGTACAGGTCGTCGGTACGCGGTGCAGAGATGCTTTGCGCATAGCTCATATAGACGGTCTGATTTTCGGCAACTTCATAGCTCAAGCCCAGGTTCGGCAGAACCTTGTTGTACTTGCGCGTGAAGCTGCGGGGCGTGCCGTACTTGTTGGCGGCGCTGCTGTTTTGGGCGCTCGACGCGAAGGTCACCAGACCGGCTGCATCCGTAGAGGTTGGGGTCTGGGTCGTGCAGTAGGCGTTGAACGTATCGCGCTGATAGCAGAAGTTCGTCATGTTGCGCTGGAAGTAAGGCGCACGAACACCGGCATTGACCAGCAGCTTGTCGGAGAAATAACGCGCACGATATTCAACGGCGAACTGGTTCAGATCCGCGATGGAAAGACGGTCGCGGCGACGAAGGATCGTACCATCGCTCAGGCGGATCGGGTTACCGAAGCTGTCCTTGCCACCGAACACATTGGTTGGATCACCGGCGGCATTGAAAGGCACAGCCTCACCGGTCTGACGGTGAATACCGTGGTCATAGGTGTAGGCGACGCGAACATTGCTGGTGTCTGACAGCTTGTAGATCAAGGACGAGGTGACACCCACGCGGTGCGTGTTGGTCGTGTTCGGCCAGTAGATCATCACGCTGTCGAGCGTGTCGCCGTCGCCGTTCAGATCGGTCGGCGTACGGAACTGCGCGTCGGTTTCCTTAAACAGGGCGCGACCGCCACCGTTGGCCAGTGTGTACTGGAACGAAGGGTCGATCGTAGCGCGCAGCTTGTCCGACAGGGTGAAGCTGCTCTGACCCCGGATGTTGCCGGTGTTCGAAGGGTTGATGTTGTTGCGATAGAAGTTCGAGCAGCTGATATCGATCTGGGCCGTGCCGCCGGCAACACCGCTGGCCGAAGGACGCACGCAGGTGCTGTCATAGACGGGGATGGTGTTGGTGTTGAACTGGGCAAGGGTCGCACGACGGATGAAGTTGTTGCGGTTCTCATTGTAGTTGAACATCAGGCTCATAAAGTCGCCGTTGCTCAGCTCTTGATAGACGCGGCCATTGACCTGCATCTTGTCGATGCCGCCGGGGCCCACGAACAGATCATTGGTCGCCTTGGCGGCGGAGAAGTAGGCCGTCGTGCCGAAGGGACCAACAGCGCCGGTGTCAACGCGAGCGAAGACGCGGCGGAAATTCTCGGAACCGCCCTGAAGGGTGATGGCCGCGCCCATATCTTGCTTTGGCTTGGACGAAACATAGTTGATCGTTCCACCGGCGGCGGCGGCGGTCGGGCTGTCGACGTCGGTCGTGCCGAGGTTGACGGTCACGCGGTCGATCAGTTCGGAGTCCAGCTGCTGGTTCGAATAGATCGCGTAGTTGCCGGTGTCATTCAGAGGAATGCCGTCTTGCAACAGGGCGATGCGCTGCGAGTCAAAGCCGCGCAGGGTGATGTCACCACCGGCCGAACCGTAGGCATCATTGTTGGTGAAGTTGACGCCGGGAAGCAGGTTGATCGCATCCAGAACGGTCTGGCCGGGGATCTGGGTAGCGATGAATTCTTGGTTGATCGAAGAGCGCGACTTGGCGGCGCTTTCGGCGATCACTTGACCGACGACCTTAGGACCGCGCTGGCCCTTGACCACCAGTTCTTGAACTTCAGCGGCCTGGGTCCCGGTGGACTGCGCGAAAGCGGCCGAATAGGCGAAAAGGCTGCCGACCAAAACCGGCAAGGCGATAGCTGCACGGATGCGCAACGCGTTAGTCGATGTCATGAAAGTTCCCCTGATCATGCCCAAGCGCGACGTCAGCCAAACAGCCGTCGCATCACAGCAGGCGTGTAGCCCCCATGTGATATTTATCAATGACGGATTAATGACACAGAAGGGTGAAGGCTATCAAACCTTAGCCAGCGTGACATTTTTGCCCATACTGAACGCTAATTCGGCATTTATTAATCACTTGGGAGTGGCCGACGCACCCCAGACCGCCCTTAGCCGCGCGTCGCGCCCGCATCCCTGCCTGTAGACATTGTAACGTAGGGGATTCTTCTCGGCGAAGTCCTGATGGTAGCCTTCTGCGCGCCAAAAGGGAC
>CALFYB010000239.1 GCA_937952995.1 uncultured Caulobacteraceae bacterium | reverse complement strand
CACAAAGGCGGTGCGGGTGTCTTTCAACTCGGCCTCAAGCCATTCAATCGCCTGAATATCAAGGTGGTTGGTCGGCTCGTCCAAAAGCATCAGTTCCGGCGCTTCGGCCATCAGCTTGGCCAGTGCGGCGCGGCGGCGCTCCCCGCCCGAGGCGGTGGCCACTGGTGTTTCGGGATTGAATTTCAGCCCCTCGGCCACCATCGGCACCTTGTATTCCTCGCCTGCGGGCAGCATCGAGGCGGCGTAATCGCCCAAGGTTTCAAAGCCCGAAAGATCCGGGTCTTGCTCCATATAGCCGACTTGCACGCCTGGCGGCACCACGCGGATGCCCTTGTCGGGTTCAACCAGCCCCGCCATCACCTTCATCAAGGTGGACTTGCCAGAGCCGTTGCGGCCCACAAGGGCCACCCGGTCACCGGGCTGGACGACCAGATCAAGGCCGTCAAATACAGGGTTGCCGCCGAAGGTCAGCGAGATGCCGGATAGCTGGAGAAGGGGTGCGCGTGCCATGGGCCGCAGGTAGCCGCCCAAGCGCCCCGCGTCAAGCTGACGGGATTTGTCATTTGAGTGGTCGGCCCCTTCGCCATATCCCTTGCACAGTAGGTCCGGAGGTCTGGTTTGATACGTTCATTTCTTGTGGTGACGGCCCTTGTGGGCTTTTCCCTGCCCGCAACATCGGAAGTGGCACCGCAATGCCGCGCCACATCGGCTGATGGAGCCCCGCTTTATACGGTGACAAAGGCGGGCGGGAAAAAGCGGCTGGCCGAGGTGCCGCATGGCACCATCGTGCAAAGCAGCGAGATCAAGGCAGCCAAGGGCGAAAACTGGCTGTTGATCTATCCGGACTCGATCTTATCGCAGGATGGCGGCTGGGTGAAGGCGTCGGAAGTGACCTGCGAGGGCAAGATCAGCACCCTGTGGGATTACGACAAGACCGAATACAACGACGACGACCCCGAGTTCTTTTGTTCCTGGCCCGTGCCCTTGGGCGGGGTGGGCAAGCTTGTCAACGAATTCGGCTTTGCCAATCGTGATCAATACGGATCAAACCCTGCCGAGGATATGTTCGAGGTGGCAGGCCATCCGCTTCCGATCCGGTTCTGGGTGGATGCGCGGGCGGACCTGGATGGCGAGACTTGGCTGCGCGGGATGTATTTCAACGATGAAAACACCGTAGGCTGGCTGCGTGAGGCAGAGGTGGTCTGCAGCTAATCCGCCGCAATCGCCCGCAGCGCGCGGGCGCGGGCGGGGGGGATCTTGGCAATCTCGACGGCGGTGAACACATGCAGCGTGTCAAGGTCGCGGTCGATCACGGCATGGTCCGACACCCAGCCCCCCATGCCCAGATAGGTGCGCAGCAAAGGTGGCAGGGCCGCAAGCCCTGAGCGCGCGTCTGCGCCCTGCCCCTCCAGCATCACCCGCATTTGGCCCGGTTTCGGCAGCGGGCGCAGCGCCGCAGGCCCGATATGGGCGCTGTGCAGCAGGGCAAGGGCAGCGGCGTGGCGCTGTTTCGCGATCAGTCAGCCCTCTCGGCCAAGCAACCTGGGATCGACAGCCGCCGGGCAACCGGCGAAGGCGAATGGCGCCAGATCAACACCTTCAGCAATGGCCTGAGAGCAGAGCCCTTCGTCTCGGCCCGCGCGGACTACTACAATGTCGCCGACCAGTCCGCGTCCAACACCAAGGGCCAGTCGATCAGCCGGACCATGGGCACGGTCGGTGTCGATCTGAGCTACCCCCTCATCCGCAAGGCCGGTGCCTCAACGATCATTCTCGAGCCCATGGCCCAGATCGCCCTATCGCCCGATGCTCAGCGCGATAGCAGAATTCCAAACGAAGACAGTATCTCGTTCGAGTTTGACGAGACCAACCTCTTCGAAGCCAACCGCTATCCCGGCTTTGACCTCTATGATGGCGGTCAAAGGCTCAATGTCGGTGTCCGAACCACGGTCGATTGGGGCGGCGGACGCACGGCTCGCCTGCTGGTGGGGCGCAGCTTCAGGACCAACAGGGATCTGATGGTTCAGGCTCGCACAGGCTTGCAAGGCACCGCTTCTGACTGGGTGACATCGGTCTCGATTGCGCCCATCGCAGGCCTGTCAGCCTTTGCCCGCACGCGCCTAGATTCAGACAGTCTGCAGATCCGCCGCCAAGAGGCCGGGGCCAATCTCAGCCTTGATCGTGTTCGCGGCTATGTTCGTTATCTGGACGACAAGACAGCGATCAGCGGCACAGCCGTGCAGGATATCCAAGGGGCGGGCGAGGTCTATATCTCCAAGACCTGGGGCCTGACTTTCGCCGGGGTTCGCGATCTTGAAAATGATGTTTGGCGCAACCGTGAAATCGGTCTGCTCTATCGCGACGAATGCACAAGGCTCGAAATCGTGTATCAACGCGAAGAAACCTATAACCGCACGCTTGGTCCGTCCGATAACGTGCTCATTCGCCTAACCCTCGCCACATTAGGCGATGCAGGATACACAGACTATGACGACCGCTAGAGCGACTCTGGCGGGCGCATGAGAGGAACGACATCCACGATGATGCGCGCGTTGACTGTTAAACATCTGGCTGTTGCGGTTGCAGCAGTTTCCGTGCTGGCCCAAGCGGCAATGCCGACATCGGCCTCAGCGCAGGCTGCGGGTGCTCAGGCGATCGGAGCTCCAGCACCGACGGTGAACTATCTGAGCGAAGGCGTCGCGGCCATCGTCAATGACAGCATCATTTCGACCTATGATCTACGCCAGCGGATGCTGTTGTTGATCGTGACGTCAGGCATGCAGCCGACCGCCGATAGCCTCGGACAGATCGAGCGCGAGTCGTTGCGGTCTCTGGTCGACGAAGCCCTCGAGATGCAGGAATTGCGCCGCGTCGAGAAGGAACAGAAGTTCAGCATCATTGCCAAGGACGAGGATATTGATCGTCAGATTGGCCGCATGGCGCAGGAAAACCGCGCGACGGCGCAGCAGTTGGTCGGCTCCCTCGCGGCCTCAGGCGTCAATCCTGAGACCCTGCGCGCGCAAATCAGAGCAGAAATCAGCTGGCAGCGTTGGATCAATGGCCGCTACGGCTCGCGTCTGCGGGTCGGCGACGATCAGATCGAGGCCGCGCTGGCCCGTCAGAACGCCGCCGCAGCCAAGCCGCAGTATCTGGTCAGCGAAATCTTTATCGAAGCCACACGCGTCGGCGGCGCGGACAATGCGATGCGCGGTGCCAACCAATTGGTCGGCCAGCTTCAGCAGGGTGCACCCTTCGCCAGCGTAGCCCGGCAGTTTTCGGCCGCTGCGACCTCTGCAACCGGCGGCGATACAGGCTGGGTGACCGGTGAAGAATTGCAGCCCGCCCTATTGCAGGCCTTAGAACAGCTTCGCCCCGGACAGTTGTCTCAACCGATCCCCGTGACCGACGGCGTCTACATCTTGGCGCTGCGAGACAAACGGGCCGGTGCCAGCGCCACCTTGGTGGACCTGAAGCAAGCCGCCATCCGTTTGACAGCAACCTCCACGGAGGCCGATGTCGCCGCCGCCCAGTCAAAGCTGTCGGCTCTGAAACCCTTGATCAAGGACTGCTCCAATATGGAGTCAGCCGCCGCAACCGTTTCGGGCGTTATCGCGGGCGATCTGGGCGAGTCGGAAATCAAAGACCTCGCTCCCGCCTTCCGTGAAGCTGCTGAAAAGCTCAATGTTGGTCAGGTCAGCGATCCGATCCGCACGCAGGTTGGCCTCCATCTCATCGCGGTCTGTGCCAAACGCCAAGACGGCGGTCGGGTGCCAACCAAGGAAGACATGGAAAACCGTTTGATCGGCCAGCAGTTGGCAATGATTGCAAAGCGTTACCTGCGCGATCTGCGCAACTCGGCGACGATCGAAACCCGGTGACACAAGGCGTACTCGCGCTCAGCCTCGGTGATCCCGCAGGCATAGGGCCGGAAATCATTGCCAAGGCTTGGACGGCGCTTCGCCACGGTGGGCCCGCTTTCATGGTTATCGGGGATGCCAACCTTTTGGCCGCTCAAGGCGTTGCGGTGCAGCGCGTTGGTGGGCCTGAAGAGGCACAGGCACCGTTCTCTGATGCCCTTCCCGTTCTCGACCTGCCGCTCGGCCATTTGGTTGCACCCGGCGTCGCCGACAAGACCCATGCCCCTGCGATCATCCGTTGGATAGAATCCGCCGTAGACCTCGCTGTAAAGGGCGAGGTGCGCGGGGTCGTGACAGCCCCGATCTCCAAGGCCCCGCTCTATGAGGCTGGATTTAAGTTTCCCGGCCACACCGAATTTCTCGCCGCCCTGACCGCTGATGTCCCCATGGCGGGCGAACGCGGCCCAGTCATGATGCTGACTTCGGGCGATCTGCGCGCCGTGCTGGTCACCATCCATGTCCCCATTGCCAAGGTCGCCAGCGCCCTGACCCAAGAGGCCATCATCCATACAGCAATGGTGACAGCGCAGGCCCTGAGCCGTGACTTTGGCATTGCCAAGCCAAGGCTGGTGCTTGCCGGGCTAAATCCCCATGCGGGTGAAGGCGGCACCATCGGCGATGAGGAAGTCCGCTTGCTCGCTCCGGCTGTAGCCGCGCTTCGGGCGCAAGGGATTGACTGTGTTGGCCCCAAGCCCGCCGACACCCTGTTCCACGAGGAGGCGCGCAAGACCTATGACGCGGTCATTTGCCTCTATCACGACCAGGCCCTGATTCCGGTCAAGATGCTCGACTTCTGGGGCGGGGTGAATGTCAGCCTCGGCCTGCCCATCGTGCGCACCTCGCCCGACCACGGTACCGGCTTTGACATCGCTGGCAAGGGCATAGCGCGGGCCGACAGCCTGATCGCGGCCATCCGCATGGCCGACCAGATCGCCAGCAATCGCGCCGCGCAGGCCAGCCTATGAGCCTAAAAGACCTCCCCCCCATTCGTGAGGCGCTGGAAGAGTATGGCCTTCTGGCCAAGAAGAGCTTTGGCCAGCACTTCCTGCTCGACCTCAACATCACCCGCAAGATCGCCCGCTTGGCCGAGGTGGTCGAGGGCCAGACCGTGATCGAGGTTGGCCCCGGCCCCGGCGGCCTGACCCGCGCCCTGCTAGAAGCCGGTGCAAAGGTCATTGCTGTAGAGATGGACCCCCGGTTCTTTCCCCTGCTCAATGGCCTCGGAGACGCCGCCCCCGGCCAACTCCATCTGGTCCAGAACGATGCCTTGCGGGTCAAGGAAGCGGACCTAATCGCCGAGCACGCTCCGGGCACACAAGCCTCTGTCGTGGCCAACTTGCCCTATAATGTCGGCACGGCCCTATTACTGAAATGGCTGACCGGGCCCTGGCAACCCAGTTCGATGACCCTGATGTTCCAGAAGGAAGTGGCGGATCGGATCACCGCTCAGGTCGGGGATGATGCCTATGGGCGCCTAGCCGTCGTGGTTCAAGCCACTGCCAAGGCCCGCACCGTCATGGACCTGCCCGCCCGAGCCTTTACCCCGCCGCCCAAGGTGACCTCAGCCGTCGTCAACCTGACGCCCCTCACCGACCGCCCCGACGCGGCCATGCTCAAGGCGCTGGAACGGACCACTCAGGCCGCCTTTGGCCAGAGGCGCAAGATGTTGCGCTCCAGCCTCAAAACCCTTGGAGGGACCGAGCTTTGCCTTGCCGCTGGCATTGATCCAGACGTACGGGCTGAAACGGTCGATGTGGATGGGTTTTTAGCCCTCGCCAAGATCGTCTTGGCCCAGACCAAGGCCTAGATCTGCTCGTCCATCAGACGGCTCACAAACGGCGTCAGCCACGGGTTTCGCGCCCGCTTCAACCGTTCGGCATGATAGATGTGGGCCAGTTCGGCATAGGCGAGGTCAAAGTCCTCATTGACGATGACATAGTCATAATCCGTCCACTTCTCGATCTCGCCCTTGGACCGGCCAAGCCGACGCTCAATGACGTCTGCCGCATCCTGAGCCCGTGCGTTGAGGCGACGCTTGAGATCGGCCATGGTCGGCGGCAGGATAAAGACCCGCACCACATCTTGGGAGGCCTTGGCGGCAATCTGGCGAGCCCCTTGCCAATCGATGTCGAACAGGACGTCTCGCCCCTCGGATAGGGCCTGCATCACCGGGCCTTCGGGGCTGCCATAGCGATGTTCGTGCACCTCGGCCCATTCCAAAAAGCGGTTCTGCTCGACATCGCGGTCAAAGGCGGCGCGATCAACAAAGTGATATTCCCGGCCATCCTGCTCGCCCGGACGAGGACCGCGCGTGGTGCAGGACACGGACAGTTCAAGGTCGCCATGATCGGCGACCAAGCGCCGCGACAGCGAGGTCTTGCCCGCGCCCGAGGGACTGGAAATGACCAGCATCAGGCCTCTGCGAACGCCGAACTCGGCATGGAGATGGGAACTACTCGACATTCTGGACCTGCTCACGGAGCTGTTCGATGGTGGCCTTCAGATCAAGGCCGGTGGCGGTAAGACCCGTCAAGGCGGACTTAGAACAGAGCGTGTTGGCCTCACGCATAAATTCTTGCATCAGAAAATCCAGCCGCCGCCCGGAGGCCGCATCACTCGACAGCAAGGTGCGAGCAGCCTGAATGTGGCTGACCAGACGATCCAGCTCTTCGCGGACGTCAGCCTTGACGGCCATCGCCGCGGCCTCGGTAACGATGCGCTCGGCAATCCCGGCCCCGTCGCCCGCCAGCTCGGTCATGCGCTTGGTGAAGCGGTCCTTGATCGCGGCAGGCTGTCCGGCGGCCTGTTCCTCGGCGGTCATCACCAGCGTCTCGATACGGTCCACGAGCCCGCCCAACACCGGGGCCAAGGCCGCGCCCTCATCCAGCCTAGAGGCCTGCAGCGCCGTCAGAGCGTCGGTGATGGACGCCGCCATGGCCTGTTCAACAGCGGCCTTAAACTCAGCCTCTTCAACCTCTTCGGTCACTTCCAGCACGCCGCGCAGGGCCAGCAGGCCATCGGCGCTCGGCGGCTGTGCGCGGCCCGCAGCGATCAGGGGGGCAACTAGTCCAAGGTAACGCTCGATCTGGTCCAGATTGACCCGCACCTGACCGACCGACTCCGCCCGCTTGGCCTGCAAGCCGACGGTGATCTGACCGCGCTGGAACAGGCCCTGAGCCCCGTCGCGTGCCACCCGCTCTAGGCTGTCAAAGCCCGGCGGTCCGCGAAAGCGCGCCTCAAGATTGCGGCCATTGACCGAGCGCGCCTCGACGGCCCAGGTCCATGCCCCTGCGGATCCCTCGACCCGCGCAAAGCCGGTCATGCCAGACAGAGCCATCTTAGCGTCCCCCAGCCGGAGCAGCGGCCTGCTGGCGCTCGATCCGGCGCCACTGGGCGACATTGCGCCGATGATCGTCATAGCTGGTCGCAAACACGTGCCCGCCCGTTCCATCAGCGACAAAGAACAGCTCGGTCGAGGGCGGAGCGGTCAATACAGCCTCGAGCGCAGCGCGCCCGGGATTGGCGATCGGCGTCGGCGGCAGGCCAAAGATGACATAGGTGTTGTAGGGCGTACGGGCATCGACCTCAGAGGCGCGCAGGCCCCGGCCAAGCGGCCTTCCACGGGTGATGCCGTAGATGATGGTCGGATCGGATTCGAGCCTCATGCCCTGCTGCAACCGGTTGATGAACAGGGCGGCAATACGCGGACGCTCATCAGCCTTGGCCGTCTCCTTCTCGACGATGGAGGCCAAAGTCACGGCCTGCTCAGGAGTGTTGAACGGCAATCCGCTGCGCCGCTTGGGCCAAAGCTCGGCCACCAGCTCGGTCTGGGCCTTCATCATCCGCTCTAGGACGGCGGCGCGGGTCTCGCCGCGCTTGACCTCATAGGTCTGGGGCATGACCGAGCCTTCGGGCGGGGCCGAAACCGCACCGGTCAGGACATCGCTCTTCATTAGGGCATCGACGACCATGTCAGAGGGCAGACCCTCTGGGATGGTCACCTGATGGCGCACGCCCTTACCCTTGCGGATCATCTCCATCACCGTCGACATCGAGGTCTTGGACGGGAAACTATATTCGCCAGCCTTTAGGCGGCGGGCCGAACCTGTGATCTTGGCGGCCAGAACAAATACAGGCGCTGATGAGATCACCTTGTCTTGCGCCAGAACCTCTGAAATCTCAGAAAGATTAGCCCCTTCGGGCAGCTCGACGACGCGGTCGGCACCATTGGCCGATGCCGGTCCGGGCAGGCTGTAGCTCGCAATACCCCAGATCAGGGCCAGGCTCACCAGCAGGGCCAAGCTAACCGCCGCGCTGATGGCGATGATCAGGAGCGGACGCGTCACCCGCGTTCCGGTCGAGGCATCAGGAGGCGTTGGCTCGCCAGCCGAGGTCATGGAACCCGCTTGAACACGAGCGAGGCGTTGGTGCCGCCAAAGCCAAAGCTATTGGACAGGGCGACATTGATTTCCATCTTCTTGGCCTTGTGCGGCACCAGATCGATGGCGGTCTCAACCGAGGGATTGTCCAGATTGATCGTCGGCGGCGCGATCTGGTCGCGAATGGCCAGAGCCGTAAAGGCCGCTTCGACAGCGCCTGCAGCGCCGAGCAAATGGCCGATCGAGGACTTGGTCGAGGACATGGTGGTCTTAGAGGCTGAAGCACCCAGCATCCGCTCCACCGCACCCAGCTCGATCTCGTCGCCGAGAGGCGTGGATGTGCCGTGGGCGTTGATATAGTCGATCTGCGAGGGATCAATGCCCGCCCGTGCTAGCGACAGGTTCATAGCCCTGAAGCCACCGTCGCCGTCACTGGCCGGGGCCGTGATGTGATAGGCGTCGCCCGACAGGCCGTAGCCGACCACCTCGGCATAGATCTTGGCACCGCGCGCGATGGCGTGCTCGTACTCTTCCAGCACCAAAACACCCGCGCCCTCGCCCATCACAAAGCCGTCGCGGTCCTTGTCATAGGGTCTGGAGGCCATCTGGGGGCGGTCGTTGAAGTTGGTGCTCATGGCCCGCGCGGCGACAAAGCCCGCGACACCAATCTTACAAACCGCAGCCTCAGCACCGCCCGCAAGCATGACGTCTGCATCGCCCCACTGGATCAGGCGCATGGCATCGCCGATGGCGTGAGCGCCCGTGGCGCAGGCCGTCACGACAGAATGGTTTGGCCCCTTAAGTCCGTAACGGATCGAGACCTGACCCGAGGCCAGATTGATCAGGGCCGAAGGGATAAAGAACGGACTGATCTTGCGCGGGCCCTTGGCCTCGAGCTCAAGCGCGGTCTCGGCGATAGTGTTTAGACCGCCGATGCCCGAGCCAATGATCACACCGGTCCGGCATTTGTCTTCCTCGGTCTGGGGATGCCAGCCCGAATCGATCACAGCCTCATCGGCGGCGGCCATGGCATAGAGAATGAAATCATCGACCCGGCGTTGATCGCGCGAAGACATGGTCAGGTTGGGATCGAACGAGCCGGCAATATCCACGCCGCCGCCGCCGCGCCCATCAACTCGGGGCACTTCGCAGGCGATCTGACAGCCATAGTCCGAGGGATCAAAGGCCGAAATCCGGCCCGCGCCAGAGCGTCCTGCCAGCAAGGCCGACCAGGTATTATCAACCCCAGTCCCTAATGGCGTGACCAGCCCAAGACCGGTGATGACGACACGACGCATGGTTATGATCCTTTGAACGCCCCAGACATTTCGGGGTCAGTCGGCCTCGGCCACCCGTAATCGGGACCAGAGGCGACTATGAGTCAAGACGCCGCGCCCGGCATGGCCCGGCGCGGCGACCTGTCATCGATCGTGACAGCTTAGGCCGCGAGGCGCTCGCTGATGAACTTCACGGCGTCGCCCACAGTCTGAATATGTTCTGCGGCGTCATCGGGAATCTCGATGTCGAACTCTTCTTCGAAAGCCATGACGAGCTCGACATTGTCGAGGCTGTCTGCACCAAGATCGTCGATGAAGCTGGCCTTTTCCGTGACCTTCTCCGGATCGGCGTCCAGATGCTCGATCACGATCTTACGGACGCGTTCGAGAATGTCGGACATACGCTGGAATCCCTTGTCTAGATGGTGAGAACGGATGCCTCCAACGACGATCGCTAGACGGTCACCCGGTGGTGAAAATAATAATCCCGAGTCGAATCCACCGAGGGTGGGCCGACACAGGCTCTCGCTAGCACGTTCTTTTTTGCGAGACTAGCGTGTCTGCGCCTAGAAAGTGGCTCTGATCAAACCATCGCCATCCCGCCATTGACGTGGAGGGTCTGTCCGGTGACATAGCCACCGGCATCGCTGGCCAGATAAACGCAGGCTGCGGCCACATCAGAGCCTTCTCCCAAGCGTCCGGAGGGGATTTTGGTCAAGATTGCGGCCTTTTGCGCATCATTGAGATCATCGGTCATCGGGCTGGCAATAAAGCCGGGCGCGACGCAGTTGACGGTGACATTGCGGCTGCCCACTTCCTGCGCCAAGGCCTTTGAAAAGCCGATCATTCCGGCCTTAGAGGCAGCATAGTTGGTCTGGCCCGGATTGCCGGTCACGCCGACGACGCTGGTAATGCCGATGATCCGGCCAGAGCGGCGCTTCATCATGCCCTTGAGTGCCGCGCGGCTGAGTCGGAAATAGGCCTCAAGATTGACCTTGATGACCGTTTCCCAGTCCTCGTCCTTCATACGCAGCAACAGACCGTCACGGGTAATACCGGCATTGGCGATCAAAATATCGAGCGGCGCACCGGCGGCCTCTTCGGCCCAGGCCACCAGCCCATCAACCTCAGCCGTATCACCGAGATTGCAGGTCACAGTCGAGGTCCGCTCGCCCAGTTCCCCGGCCAGAGCGTCCAGCGCCGCCTGCCGCGTGCCCGACAGCACCACATGCGCGCCTTGAGCATGGAGCGCGCGGGCAATGGCCCCGCCAATACCGCCGCTGGCACCCGTCACGAGCGCGGTCTTTCCGGTCAAATCAAACATCAGTCTTGGTCCTTTAGCCCTTGAGGGAGGCGGCAAAGGCCTCCAGATCGGCGGGGGTGTTCAGCGGCGTGGCTTCCACGTCGGGGGCGATACGCTTGGCCATGCCCGACAGGACCTTTCCGGCCCCAGCCTCGGCAAAGCGGGTGACGCCGCCTTCATTGGCCAGCCACAGCACCGACTCGCGCCAGCGCACGCGGCCCGTCACCTGCTCGACCAGCAGGCTGCGGATCACGTCGGCATCCAGCACCGGCCGGGCCGTGACATTGGCCACCAGCGGCGCGCGCGGGGCGATGATCAGGGTGCTGGCCAGAGCCTGCGCCATCTCGTCGGCGGCGGGCTGCATCAGGGGACAATGGAAAGGGGCGGAGACGTTCAGGGGAATGGCCCGTGCACCCAGCGCCTTGGCCGCCTCGATGGCCTTGTCGACGGCGGCCTTGTCGCCGCTGATCACCACATTGCCTTGGTTATTGTCATTGGCCACGACGCAGACCCCGACCTCGGAGCCAACCGCCGCCGCCGCTTCGGCCAGCGCCACATCGGTCTTGGGTCCGATCAGCGAGGCCATGGCCCCTGCCCCGACCGGCACCGCGCGCTGCATGGCCTGACCGCGCAGCTTCAACAGACGCGCCGTATCGGCCAAGGTGATCGCCCCCGCCGCTGCCAGCGCCGAATATTCACCCAAGCTGTGCCCAGCGATAAAGCTGGCCTGCGAGACCGAGACGCCGAACTCGGCCTCCAGCACCCGCGTGACCGCAACACTGACCGCCATCAGGGCGGGCTGAGCGTTCTCGGTCAGGGTCAGGTCCTCTTCGGGACCCTGGCTCATCAGCCCATAGAGCTTTTGCCCCAAGGCCTCATCGACCTCCTGAAACACTTCGCGCGCACTGGCAAAGGCCTCATAGAGCGCCCCACCCATGCCAACCGCTTGACTGCCCTGTCCGGGAAAAAGGAAAGCGAGACCCATCAGACGGGCTCCTAAACTGCAAATGTTACGCGCAGGGTTAGGTCAATTGCGCGAAGGCGGCAAGATGGGGGTAAGCGAACAGTCATGAGGGTAGTGCTAACCTTGCCCCGCCCCTTGCCTTTCGCGTCCATAGAGCGTACACACCGCCGCTTGTTGAAAGACGGTCTTTCGCGGAGTTTTTCTGATCCAGGGCAATGACGCCCGGACGCCGCGCCAAGAGCCATCGTTGCTGTCGGACCTTCCGCCGTCAGGGACGCCGTCTTTCTTTTGGAAGAAGGACGCCTATGGCTCTATACGAACACGTGGTCATTTCGCGGCAGGATATCTCGCCGCAACAGGCCGAAGCCCTCAATGACACCCTCAAAGCCCTAATCGAAGAAGGCGGCGGAACCGTTGCCAAGATCGAATATTGGGGTCTGCGCAACCTCACCTATCGGGTGAAGAAGAACCGCAAGGGTCACTATTCCCTTCTGGCCATCGACGCCCCTTCGGCGGCGGTCAAGGAAATGGAACGCCAGCTGTCGATCAACGAAGACGTGCTGCGCTTCATGACCATCCGCGTCGAAGAGCTCGACCTGGAACTGTCGCCTGTGCTGGCGCGTCGCGATCGCGGCGACCGGCCCGAGCGTGGTGATCGCCCAGACCGTGGCGACCGGCCCGAGCGCGGCGACCGCCCGCGCTTTGACGACAATCAAGCTTAAGGACAGAGGGTCATGACCGATACGACCGCTCCGGAATCCGCCGCTGGCGGGGCCCGCCGCCCCTTCTTCCGCCGCCGTAAGGTTTGCCCGTTCTCGGGCGCTGGCGCACAGAAGATCGACTATAAGGACGTCAAGCTCCTGCAACGCTACATCTCTGAGCGTGGCAAGATCGTACCGTCGCGCATCACTGCGGTGTCGGCTAAGAAGCAACGCGAACTGGCCAAGGCCATCAAGCGCGCCCGCTTCCTGGCTCTGCTCCCCTACGTCGTGAAGTAAGGAGCAAACCCCATGAAAGTTATCCTACTCGAACGGGTTGAACGCCTCGGCACCCTCGGCGACGTGGTTACGGTGAAGGACGGCTATGCCCGTAACTTCCTGCTGCCCCGCTCCAAGGCCCTGCGCGCCACCTCCGCAAACCTCAAGGTGTTCGACGTTCAACGCGCCGCCCTTGAAGTTCGTAACCAACAGACCCGCGAAGCCGCTGAAGCCAACGGCGCTGCGCTCGACGGCACCATCTACGCGATGATCCGTCAGGCCGGCGAAACCGGACAGCTTTACGGTTCGGTCACTGGCCGTGACGTTGCTGACGCTGTTGTCGCCGCTGGCGGCAAGATCGAACGCGCCATGGTCGTGCTCGACAAGCCCATCAAGGCTTTGGGCGTGCACGAAGTGAAGGTCCGCCTTCACGCCGAAGTTGCGATCACCATCAAGATCAACATCGCCCGCTCTGAAGATGATCTCCTCATTCGCCGCGCCAAACGTGGTGATGCATCAGCAACCGATGCCCTCCTGCGTGCCCACTATGACACCGTGAGAGCGGTGTGCCACCGAATTGTCATCAACCGTGCTGACGCCGAAGATGCCACTCAGAACGCCTTGATTTCTATTGTGAAGGCGCTTCCCTCATTTGATGGTCGATCCCAATTCTCGACATGGGTCTATCGCATTGCCACCAACGCAGCCCTCGATGAGGTGCGGCGTATTGGTCGGCGTCCTCTCCCCTCAGACAACGACGCGGTGTACGACTCACCACAACAAGACCGAACTGATGCCGTTGCGACACAACTCGATGTGGTGTCCGCACTCGCCGAAATTCCCGAGGAATACCGCACCACATTGGTCCTGCGGCACGTCGCAGACCTCGAATATGAGGAAATTGCAGCCATTCAGGGGATTGCCATCGGAACCGTGCGGTCTCGGTTGGCTCGGGGTCGTGCACAATTGGTGGAGATTCTGGGGAACCAAGACACCGAGCCGGACCGTCATACAGACAGCACGTCAGAACATGAAAGAGGACATCATGAGCAATGACGATCATCTCGATTCAGACCTTCTTCCCCCACACATCGCCGACGCATTGCACAATGTGGCTCCCGCTACCAATGAAGTTCGCGATTCACAGATCGCCGAGGCCATGAGCCACCTAGCGGTCAGTTCTCGCTCACCACGCAGTTCATGGCTGAGTGTGGCCGCGGCGTCTCTGATCGCCTCGATCTGGCCGGCGGTGAGGAGATCGGAAGAGCGTCGTGTAG
>CALFYB010000238.1 GCA_937952995.1 uncultured Caulobacteraceae bacterium | reverse complement strand
GGATGGCCCGGCGCACCGGCTCGTTGCCCCGGAAGCTGAAGGACACGTTGGACACGCCGCCGCTAATCCGGGCATGGGGCAGGGTCTGCTTGATCACCCGCGTGGCCTCGATGAAGTCCACCGCATAGTTGTCGTGCTGCTCGATCCCGGTCGCCACGGCGAAGATGTTGGGGTCGAAGATGATGTCTTCCGGCGGGAAGCCGACCTGGTCGACAAGGATGCGATAGGCCCGCGTGCAGATCTCGATCTTGCGGTCAGCCGTGTCGGCTTGGCCCTGCTCGTCAAAGGCCATGACCACTACTGCCGCGCCATAGCGCAGGCACATCTTGGCCTGATGGATGAACTCGGCCTCGCCCGCCTTCATGGAGATGGAGTTGACGATGGACCGGCCCTGAACGCACTTCAGGCCTGCCTCGATCACGTCCCATTTGGAACTGTCGATCATGATCGGCACCTTGGCGATGTCTGGCTCACCGGCGATCAAGTTCAAGAAGGTGATCATGGCCTGCTTGGAGTCCAGCAGGCCCTCGTCCATGTTGATGTCGATGATCTGGGCCCCGGCCTCGACCTGCTGGCGCGCCACGGTCAGGGCCTCGGACAGATTGCCCTCGACGATCAGTTTCTTGAACTTGGCCGACCCGGTGACGTTGGTGCGTTCACCGACATTGATGAAGGACGGGCGAGGCGCGGCGGTCATGGCTGAGATGCTTTCAGAGGTCGTCATGGTTCAGGACAGCTCAAACGGCTCAAGGCCTGACAGGCGCATGGCGGTGGGCCGGACGGGCGGCACGCGGGGCGTCATGCCCCTGACCGCGTCGGCGACATGGCGGATGTGATCGGGCGTGGTGCCGCAGCAGCCCCCCAGAATATTGACGATGCCGTCTGCGGCCCACTCGTGAAGCATGTGGCCGGTCTGGTGCGGCTCCTCGTCATATTCGCCAAAGGCATTGGGCAGGCCCGCATTGGGATAGGCGGCGACCAGCGTGTCGGCCAGACGGCTGATCTCGGCAATGTGCGGACGCATCAGCTCGGCCCCGAGGGCGCAGTTGAAGCCGACGGCAAAAGGCTTGGCGTGCTTGACCGAGTTCCAGAACGCCTCGACGGTCTGACCCGACAGGGTGCGGCCCGAGCGGTCGGTGATGGTGCCGGAAATCCAGATCGGCAAGGGCTCCAGCCCCTCGTCCTCAAGGTCCAAAATCGCCTTCAGCGCCGCCTTGGCATTGAGCGTGTCGAAGATGGTCTCGACCAGGAACAGGTCCACCCCGCCCTCGTGCAGGGCCAGTACCTGCTCGCGATAGGCGTTGTAGACCTCGTCGAAGGTCACAGACCGGGCGGCGGGATCGTTGACATCGGGGCTGATCGACAAGGTGCGGTTCAAGGGCCCAATCGACCCGGCCAAAAAGCGCGGCTTGTGCGGTTCCTTAGCGGTCCAGCGATCAGCGCTTTCACGGCCCAGTCGCGCGGCCTCTAGGTTCAGGGCCCGCACCTGGCTTTCCATCCCATAGTCGGCCATGCCGATTGAAGTGGAGGAGAAGGTGTTGGTCTCGGAAATATCCGCGCCTGCGCCATAATAGGCATCATGCAGGTCAGTGATGATATCCGGACGGGTCAGGATCAGCAGGTCGTTATTGCCCTTTTGCGGCATGGCGTGGTCTGCGAACAGGCTGCCCCGGTAGTCTTCCTCGGACAGCTTGTACTTCTGGATCATCACGCCCCATGACCCATCCAGCACCAGCACGCGTTCAGCGGCGGCGGCCTTAAGGGCGGCAATTCGATCAGCACGGCTCATGGGCTAGTCTCTTTCGATCAAGTTTCGGCTTAGGATGAGGACCTAGACGGTCTCGCGCACGCCCAAGACCCGGCAGATGGCATAGACCAGATCGGCGCGGTTTAGGGTGTAGAAGTGGAAGTCTGAATAGCCTTCTTCCGCCAGTCGCGCGCACATTTCCGTGGCCACAGAGGCGGCGATCAGTCGGCGGGTTTCGGGGTCGCGATCGAGGCCCTCAAACAGATTTTCAAGCCAATCCGGCAGGGTGATCCCCACGGGGCCTGCCATTTTCTTGAGCCCCTTGAAGTTGGAGACAGGCATGATCCCGGGCGAGATCGGTATGGTAATGCCCGCCTTCCGCACCTTGTCCATAAACCGCAAAAACCCGTCCATGTCGTAGAAGAACTGGGTGATCGCCCGGGTGGCCCCCGCGTCGATCTTGGCCTTCAGGACGTCAATATCGTGGTCTATGGAGCCACTTTCGGGATGGGTTTGCGGATAGAGACTGACGCTGATTTCGAAGGGGGCTATGGCGCGAATTCCGGCGGTCAGGTCGGTTGCATTCAGATAGCCATCGGCGCGCGGCACATAGGCGCCGCCTAGGCCTTCGGGCGGATCGCCGCGCAGGGACACGATGTGGCGAACGCCAGAGGCCCAATATTGCCGGATAACCTCGTCCACCTCTTCGCGGGAGGCATTGACGCAGGTCAGGTGTGCGGCGGGCGAAAGGTTGGTCTCATCCAAAA
>CALFYB010000237.1 GCA_937952995.1 uncultured Caulobacteraceae bacterium | reverse complement strand
GTGTCTTGCTCGACGTAGCCGATGTGCGGCGTGCACACCGCGTTCTCGAGCCGCAGCAGCGGGTGGCCTTGCAAGATGGGCTCGCTCTCGAACACGTCGACCGCGGCCATGCCCGGGCGGCCGCGGTTGAGTGCCGAGACCAGCGCGCCTTCTTCGATCAGGCTCTGGGCCAGCAGACGGCCCAGCCCCAGCGCACCTCCGCCGCATCGGCCCAGACCCCCGCCATTGCCGTGACCCGGGTCGAGACCCTGCGCGACACGTCCGAGGCCGCAAGGCCGACCCGCATCCTGCGACCGGGCTCCTTGCTGGATATCAAGGTCTAGGGCTTGACCACCGCTGGCGTCTTGGGGGCCAGCATTTCGGCCATGGTCGGCTTGACGGCGGCTACCGGCATCTTTGGCGTCTTGGCCACGCCGCCATTTTTCAGCACATCAATGGCGCGCGTAAGCTGGAAGTCACCTGTCTTCAAGTCAAACCCAGCGGGCGGCGCTTCGGCAGGCTTGTGAGCCCCCCGGCGGATCTTGCCTTCTTGGGCGTCGAGCGCATTGGAGAAGCTGGCTTCGCTGAACTGGAAGGTCCGGTTGGCCAGCAATTCGGCCTGCTCTTGGCTAACGGCGACCTCAAGGTCCGGCTCAATGCCGGTCTTTTGGATCGAGCGCCCTGAAGGCGTGTAGTAACGGGCGGTGGTCAGTTTCAAGGCTCCGTCCGCGCCGCCGCGCAGCGGAATAACGGTCTGGACCGAGCCCTTACCAAAGCTGGTCAGGCCCACCAGTTCCGCGCGCTTGCGATCTTGCAGGGCACCCGCAACGATTTCTGCCGCCGAGGCCGAGCCGGAATTGATCAGCACGGTCATCGGCAGGCCGCCGGTCAGGTCGCCCGCTTGGGCATTATAGCGTTCAATGTCCTTGGCATCGCGTCCACGCTGGGACACCACTTCACCGCCACTGAGGAACATGTCGGAAATGCCGATGGCTTGATCGAGCAGGCCGCCGGGATTGTTGCGAAGATCGAGGACCAGGCCCTTCATATTGGGGTTCTTGGCCATCAGGTCCTGCAGCGCGGTGGTCGCCTCAGCGGTGGTCTTTTCGTTGAAGGCCGAGACCCGCAGATAGCCGTAGTCGCCTTCCATCCGCGCCTTGGCGGATTTCACATTGATGATTTCCCGCACCAGCTTGACGTCGAAGGGCTCGGTCTTGCCGCGCACCACGGTCAGGGTCAGGGCCTCTCCGGCCTTGCCGCGCATCTGCTTGACGGCGTCATTCAGCGCGAGGCCCAGCAAGCTCTGACCATTGATCGCGGTGATGTAGTCGCCTGCCTGCAAACCGGCCCGGGCGGCGGGGGTGTCGTCCATCGGCGAGATGATCTTCACCGCGCCCTCTTCGCTGGTCACTTCAATGCCCAGCCCGCCATATTCGCCGCGCGTCTGATCGCGCATTTCGGCAAGGCTTTGAGGATTGAGGTAGCCGGAATGGGGATCGAGCGAGGTCAGCATGCCGTCGATGGCCGCTTCGATCAGCTTCTTGTCTTCCGTGGGGGCGACATATTGGCTCTGCACGGTGGAAAGGACGTCGCTGAACAGCTCCAGCATTCTGAAAGTATCGCCGCGCGGCGAGTTTGCCGAGGCTAAGGCACTCTGACTGATATAGGCCATGCTCCCCGCGCCGAGGACAAAGCAGGAAACACCGATCAGGAGGGACTTGCGCATGGCGACCTTGAAATACCGAATAGGACACCCTGTTCTGACTCTGCGTCTTTTCTAAGACGCGGCATCATCAGGGCATTGGAAAGATCGATAACCGATTTGACCAAAAGCGAAAGGGCGAGAGATCAAGATCGACCGTGAAGCGTCAAAATTTCAGTCTGGTTAACGATAATAGATCCGTGACCGGTCGATTGCCGGATTTCTAGCCCCAGCCCCTAGCCCCAGCTTCTAGCCCCGGCCTCCAGCGCGAGCCCACCGCCCTTACCCAGGTGCGCGCAAGCTAGCGAGCCAGCGGGCGGGATCGACAGGAGAGCCATCGCGGCGGATTTCCATATAGAGCTCGGGCGTCGGCCGGTCTTGATCGCTCATGCGGCCAACCGGCTCGCCCGCTGACAAGGATCGTCCCGCTTCTGCCGTGGTCTGGTCCATGCCGGCCAAAACCAGATGGTAGCCGCCGCCCAGCCGCAGGATTAACACCATCCCCCAACCCTTGAGCGGACCGGCATATTCCACCGTGCCTTGGGTCGGCGCGCGAACACTGGCTCCCTTGTCCGTGCGCCAGGTCCAGCCCGTGGATCGTCCGCCTCCTCCCGCGCCAGTGCGCGGCGCGGTCTGGCCAAAGCGCCGGATCAGGGTGCCTGCCGAGGGGTTCACAAAGCTGGCATTACGGATCACGGGCCCATCCGTCTGGCCTTGCGGCTCACCCTTGGCCGAAGTGCTGCCTTGACGCGGTAGGCCCTGAAGCAGTTCGCGCAGGCTCTTGGCCCGCGCCGCCAGCTTCTTGAGGTCGTCGCTGGCCAGTTGCGCATCGGCGGTCACGGCCTGTTCCAGCGCGGCCTTTTCTTGCAGCAGGGCCTCGATCTTAGCGCGGCGGTCGGCAATGTCGCTTTCGGCGGTGAACAGGGTCTCGCTGGCAGACGCGGTCTCTCGGCGCACCCGCGCGATTTCCTGCACCTCAGCGCTGAAGCTTTTGGCGCGATTGTGCAGTTCGGGAGTGACGGCCCGCATGAGGATCGCCGCCCTCACCGCATCCTTGGCGTTGGAGGGGTGAACAAGCAGGGCGGGAGGCGGGTTGCGGCCGTAGAGCTGTAGGGCCGCCAACAGCCGCGAAAGCTGGTTTTGATTTTTGCCCAGACTGTTGGCCAATTCACTTTCACGCAGGTTCAGCTGGACCAGTTTGGCGCGGCTATCGCTGGCGGTCTGTTCGCTGCGATTTTGCTCGCTGGCCAGTTGGATCAGTTGGCTGCGCAGGCTGTTGACGTCACGGCGGGCCTCGGTGGCTTGAGCCCGAAAGGTTTCGAGATCCTGTTGACGGGCCTTGGCGCGGGCTTCGATGCGGGCAAGGTCCTCACGCGATGGCGCGGCCCCGACCACGGTGCCAGCGGTCAGGACAAGGATCACGGTCAAGAGAGCGCCGAAGCGAAGCTGCATGGACCCGAGCCTAGCTGATCTGCGCAGGCTCGCCCAGTTGTCAGTCGCCCAGTTTTCGGTCGCCCCGTTTTCAGTCTCGATGATAGGGCGAACCGGCAAGGATGGTGGTGGCCCGGTAGATCTGCTCGGCCAGCATGACCCTTGCGAGGGCATGGGGCCAGGTCTGGATGCCAAAGGCTATGGTCTCTTTGGCGCTGGACAGGAGGCTTGCATCTAGCCCGTCCGCGCCGCCAATGATGATGATCATCCGTCGGTGGCCGTCATCACGCAGGCGGCCAATATGGCTGGCCAGATCGCGGGACTTGCGGGCGGTGCCATGTTCATCGCAGACCGCGAGCCAGGCGGGGCCCAAGGCTGTAATCTGAGCCATCAGGACCTCAGCCTCGGCGGCCTTGCCCGGCTTGCGGCTCTCAACCTCGATGATCTCGACAGGCCCTAGCCCGAGGGCGCGGCCCGTCGCCGTGGCCCGCGCGGCATAGTCCTTCGCCAACGATGCCTCGGGTGAGGCACCTAAGCGGTGGACCGTCAGAAGTGTGATCTTCATGGGCGGGTTTGTGCTTGGTCCCCCGGATCAGATCCGAGGGGGCCAGATCAGATGGCGATGGGCCGAGCCGGTGGCTCAACCGACCAGATCTTCTCGATATTGTAGAAGCTGCGCACTTCGGGCCGGAACAGGTGGACAATGACGTCCCCGGCATCGATCAGAACCCAATCGCAATGGGGCATGCCCTCGACGCGCGCCTTACCAAACCCAGCTTCCTTGAGGGAGCGGATCAGGTGGTCGGCCATAGCGCCGACGTGACGGTGCGAACGCCCAGAGGCCACGACCATACAGTCTGCCACCGAGCTCTTGTCCGTCAGGTCGATGCAGACGAGATCTTCAGCCTTGTCGTCTTCGAGACGGGCAAGGATCAGAGCTTCCACAGAACCGGCGGGAAAATCTGCCGACAGGGCAGGGCCGCTGTCGGTCGAGAGGTCTATTGATGAGGCGTCGGCGAGGTTTGCCGAGGTCTCGGTCGCGCTTGGCGCGGTCTCACGATTCAGCGTGAAACTCCTTTTTGATCGTTATGAAAGGGCACCCTATCACATCTTAGCGCGGGGGTCACCGTTGATCTGAATCAGCTTTTTGCGCCCCGGCCGCTCGCTCGGATCGCCGAGGAGGAGACGTGATTGAGCGGGGCATTGAGGTAGACCCAGGCCGGTGCGGGGCGGCTGGCAAGGCCTCGGCTGGCGGCATCGTCGATGCGCGAGCCCGCAAAGCGCTTGGCCGCCGGGGCAAAGCGGCTGCGCAGTAGGCTGCCGGGGCGGGCAATGACCGCGACGGGCATCAGGTGCATGATCTGCAACCAGCCGCGCCAACGGTGGAACTGGGCTAGATTGTCCGCGCCCATGATCCAGACAAACTGAACTCCGGGGTGGCGGGCCTTGAGCGCGCGCAGGGTATCGATCGTGTAGCGGGCCCCAATGCGGGATTCGACATCGGAAACGATCATCGACAGGCCTTGGCTGGCCGTCTTGGCCACATCGCGGGACTGGGCCATGCGTTCGGACAGGTCTGCGGTCTCGCCTGCGGCCTTTAGGGGGTTTTGCGGTGAGACCAGCCACAGAACCCGGTCTAGACCCAGCCTTGCCATAGCAGTACGGGCCACATGGGCATGGCCCGAATGTGGGGGATTAAAGGAGCCTCCGAACAGGCCGACCCTTTGACCCCGCTCCAGGTGAAACCCGGGACGCAGCGCCTTGGGACGACCTGCGTCAGGGCCGCGTCTGGCCTGTCCCGCGAACCACATATTTGAACGTCGTCAGTTGCTCGGCCCCAACGGGCCCTCTTGCGTGTAACTTATCGGTCGCGATGCCGATCTCGGCCCCAAAGCCAAACTCGCCGCCGTCGGCAAATTGGGTTGAGGCATTGACCAGCACAATGGCGGAGTCCACCTCGGCGATAAAGGCTTCGGCCACCGAAGCATTTTCGGTGATGATCGCGTCTGTATGGCCTGAGCCATAGAGGCGGATGTGCTCGGCGGCTCCGGCCACCCCGTCGACGATCCTGACGGACAGGATGGGGGCCAGATATTCGGTGGTCCAGTCTTCGAGCGTGGCCGGGATCATCTGGGGCACGAGGGCGCAGGCCGCCTCGTCACCGCGAAGTTCACAGCCCTTGGCCAAAAGGTCGGCGGCGATGGGTACCAGCAGCCGCTCAGCCGCGACCTTGTCGATCAGCAAGGTTTCGAGCGAGCCGCAGACCGACACCCGGCGCAGCTTGGCATTGACCACGATGGCTCTGGCCTTGGCGAGGTCAGCATCTTGGTGGACGAAGGTATGGCAAAGGCCCTCAAGGTGACCCAGAACCGGCGCGCGGGCATCGGCTTGGACGCGGGCGACAAGGCTCTTGCCGCCACGTGGGATGATCAGGTCAACGCAGCGGTGACCGGCTGCGTCCTTCAGTCCGGCTAGGATCAGGCCCACCGCGTCGCGGTCGGTCGTCGGCACAGTCTGAACGCAGGCGGCGGGCAGGCCAGCGGCCTCAAGGCCTGCCGTCACTGCGGCGTGGATGGCCATATTGGAGGCGAGACATTCGGACCCGCCGCGCAGGACCGCCGCATTGCCGGAGCGGATGCAAAGGGCGGCAGCGTCGGCGGTGACGTTGGGGCGGCTCTCATAGATGATGGCAATGACGCCAATGGGGGTGCGCACGCGGCTGAAATCCAGACCATTGGGACGCACCCAGTGGTCAGTAACCCGGCCCAGCGGATCGGGGATCTGTGAGACGGCTTCCAGCCCTGCTGCCATGGCCTCGATCCGGTCTGGATTGAGCATCAGGCGCTCTAACATCGGACCGGTAACGCCATTGGCCTCAGCAGCGGCCAGATCCTTGGCATTAGCGGCCAAAATAGTGCCCGCTGCAGCGCGGACAGCCCCGGCCATGGCGAGGATCGCAGCGGTCCGGGTCTCGGCGGAGGACAGGCGCAGGGCCTCAGCGCCGCGCCGGGCCGCCTCGCCCATCGCCGCCATCACCCCATCAAGGCTTTTGCTCTCTTCGATCATAACTCCGCTTTGCCGCCTGAAAGGGAGCTTGGCAAGCAGAACCAATGAAAGCCCGTGCAAATGGCGGTGCTGCGAAGGTTGGCCCTAGCTATGAAGCAAGGCTAGATCGTCGGCATGGATCAGGGTTGGACCGCCCGAATAGCCAAGGATCGCCTCGATCTGGCTGGATTTGACGCCCTGAACGCGCTCGGTTTCTGACGCGTCATAACGCACCAGACCCCGGGCAAATTCGCGGCCATCTTCGCCGACAATGGCGACCGCATCGCCCTTTTCAAACCGGCCCTCGACGGCGCGCACGCCCGCTGGCAGAAGGCTCTTGCCAGAACGCAGGGCTCGTTCAGCGCCCGCATCGACGCTCACCCGTCCTTGCGGGGCCAGCGATCCGGCAATCCACTGCTTATAGGCGGCGGCGGGCGTGGTGGAGGGTTCAAACAGGGTCGAGCGCGCGCCCTCTTCGGCGGCCTTCAAGGGGGCTTGGCCTGAGCCAATGGTGATCAGGGTCGCGCAGCCTGCACCGCCTGCAATGCGCGCGGCGATCAGCTTGGTAGCCATGCCGCCGGTGCCCACCCCAGCGCCGCTATTGGCACCGCCCGCCATGGCGTCGATCTCGGGCGTGATCTCATGAACGACCGGAATGTGCTGGGCCGAAGGGTTGCTGCGCGGATCAGCCGTATAGAGCCCGTCAATGTCCGACAGCAGCACCAGCATATCGGCCCCGATCATCTGGGCGACGCGGGCGGCCAGACGGTCATTGTCCCCATAGCGAATTTCCTCCGTGACCACGGTGTCGTTCTCATTGATCACGGGCACGACCCCCAGATTCAGCAGAGTGTCCACCGTCGCCCGGGCATTGAGCCAGCGCCGCCGGGTTTCTGTATCGTCCCGGGTCAGCAGGACTTGGGCAACGCCGGCCCCATGGGGTTCCAGGGCCACCTCCCAGGCACGCATGAGGGCAGACTGTCCTGCTGCGGCTGCGGCCTGCTTTTCCGGCAGGGTGAGGGCCCTCTTACCCAGTCCAAGCCGGAGCCGTCCCAGGGCGACGGCACCCGAAGACACGACCAGGACCTGCTGGCCCCGGGCTCTCAATCGGGCGATGTCCTCGGAAAAGGCTGCAAGCCAGGCTGAATCCGGGGCGCCATCGGCCCCTACCAGCAGGGCC
>CALFYB010000236.1 GCA_937952995.1 uncultured Caulobacteraceae bacterium | reverse complement strand
CAGGGTCGAGGTCTGGGTCAGGGCAAGGCTGTGGTCCTTGCCGCCGCCGCTATAGCGGTCCGGCACGCGATCGGCCTGGGCTGCGGAAGCAGCGCAGGCGCAGATGGCGATGGCGAGGGCAACCGAACGCATTGAAGGCTCCAGAGTGAATGGAGTTATCCATACAAGGCGCTACTTAACTTGTGCCTAACGGCCTTTGAATTTCCGAAGAATGGAGCGCTCGGCCCCTTGCAGTGCCGAATGCAGAATGGCCCCCATGATGGCCAGCACAATGACTGCGGCAAAGGTCTTGGCCGTCTGCAGGCGATTGCTGGATTCCAGGATCCGCCAGGCAAGGCCTTGCGAGCCGCCGGACCCGGCGACGAACTCTGCCACCACGGCACCGATGACCGCCAGTCCGCCCGCCACCTTGTGGCCCTCCAGAACAAAGGGCGTAGCCGAGGGAATGTGAAGCCGCGTAAGCTTCTGCCAGCGGCTGGCCCCATAGAGGTCAAACAGCCGTTCCAGGTCGGTGTCAACGGTCTTCAAGCCCGTTAAGGCCCCGGAAAATATCGGGAAAAAGGATACGATGACCGCCAGGGCAATGATGGCCCGGTCAGGATGGGCCAGTCCGGCCCAGATCACCACCTGCGGCGCGATCGCCACGACGGGGGTCACCTGCAAGGCAACCGCGAGGGGCTGCACAGACTTTTCCAGCAGCCGATTGGTCGAGATGATCAAAGCCAAGGAACAGGCGGTCAGGCTGGCAAAGGCAAGCGCCAGAAGGGCTGTCGACAGGGTCTTCCAAGCTGAGGCCAGCAATAGGGCCCAGTCCTGCGCCATCGCCGCCGCGACCGCTGAGGGCGCGGGCAGGAAATAGGCCGGTACGCCGGTCAGGCGGCAGGCCGCTTCCCAAAGGGCCAGCAGGACGGCGACCAGGACGAAGGGGGCGAGGGTTTCGAGGGTCCGGTTCATTGGGTACGCCCCATGGCCTTAGCCAGATCACGCGACACATCCTCGGCGGCGTCTCGAAAAACCTCGCTGGTCCGAAAAGCGGGAGGCCTAGGCAGCGGCGCGTCAATCACCGTTTCGCCTGCGATCTTGCCGGGATTGGCGCTCATCACCACGACCCGCTGGGCCATATAGGCGGCCTCTTCGACATTGTGGGTAACGAAGATCACCGCCGGGCGGGTCTGGGTCCAAAGGTTATGAATATCATCGGCCAGACTGCGGCGCGTGATCTCGTCCAACGCGGCGAATGGCTCATCGAGAAGCAACAGGCGCGGGCGCGTCACGAGGGCGCGGGCCAGCGACACCCTCATGGCCATCCCGCCGGACAGTTGCGCGGGCTTGGACCCCGCCGCGTGCTCAAGACCGACGGCCGCAAGGGCCTCTTGCGCCTGATCGTGGGCCTTGGCCCGGGCCATGCCCGCCAGCTCCAGCGGTAGGGCGACATTGGTTCTGGCATCCGCCCAAGGCATCAAGGTCGGGGCCTGAAAGACCACCGCCGTCTGGCCGCGCTCAGGCGTGCGGGTAACGACGCCGCGCGAGGGCTGTTCCAATCCGGCCAGCAGACGCAGGGCCGTGCTCTTGCCGCAGCCCGACGGCCCGACCAGAGCGACGATTTCGCCCTCGGTCAAGGACAGGTCGAACGGGCCAAGCACCACGCCCCGGCCTGAATAGGCGACCTCGACCGCCGTGAGGCTGGCGACCACGCTCATTTGGCCGGAGGGGTCACGAAGGCTAGGCTATAGGCGCTCTTGACGTCCAGATCCTTGGGATAGACCCCTTGGCTCGAGGCGACGGCGAAGAATTCCGCCCAGCGCGCATCGGTCATGGCCCCGACGCCAAGGCTCTTGGCATCGCCCGACTCGACCAGTCCATAGGCCTTCATCTTGGCGCGGGCCTGATCGAGCAGGGCTTGGGTCATTTCGGGGTTATCTTTGAGGATCAAGGCATCGCCGGGCTTGGCGTCGCCATTGAGATAGGAGGTCCAGCCCGCGGCCGAGGCCTCGATAAAGGCGCGCACGGCCTTGGGGTCCTTGGCGATCAAGGCGTCGGGGGCCAGAACCATGGCGGCGTAGCCGGGATAGCCCTCATCGGCGAGCAGGAACACGGCAGGCTTGAACCCGCCCTCCTTCTCGATCGTGTAGGGCTCGCTGGTCACATAGCCCTGTTGGATCGCCTTGGGGTCGGCGAGGAACGGGGCGGCGCTGTAGTTATATTTGCGCACCTGATCATCGGTGAAGCCGTATTTGGACTTCAGCCAGACCCAGAAGGCGCTGATCGAGGCGTCGGCGAGCAGGATCGGACGGCCCTTCATGTCGGCCAGAGACTTAATGCCCTGATCGGGATGGGCAATCAGGACCTGAGGGTCCTTTTGCATGAAGGCGGCGACGGCCTTTACCGGGGCCTTTTCGGCAGCGAGATTGACGGCGATGAAGCTGTTGGAGCCCATGCCCATCTCGACCGCGCCGGAGGCCAGAAGCTGAGGCACATTCACGCCCGGCCCGCCCTGAACGATGGTCACGTCCAAGCCACGCTTAGCATATTCACCCGTCGCAAGCGCTTGATAGAAGCCGCCCTGTTCGGCCTGAGCGCGCCAGTCGGTGGCAAAGCGGATGGTGGTCTTGCCAGAGGGGGCTTCTGGAGCCTTGGCCGGTGAGCAGGCGGCTGCCAGCGCGGCAACTGCGATGATCAACATCTTACGCAATGCGGTCACGGATTTTCTCCCTCGGTACACCTCAGAGGGTAGGGTGGTTGTGGCCTTTCGCCAAGGTCTGGCGTGGTCCTTTTGGGCTCCAGAGCCGCGTATTTCTCAAGGCCAGTTTTTTATACCCATGAGAATTTTCTATGACACTCACGCCCTCTTGAGTGTGATCGACTTGTCGCCCACTACCTAAGCAGCGTAAAGATCACCACGAAGGTCTGGCAGTTTGCCGCCAAGACACGGATTTTAGGGAGCGCAGTATGGCGCAGACCAAACTGGACGACCGTCCTTTGACCATTGAAACCATGGCCGCTCATCTGGCCAAGGGCTGTAAGCCTGCGGAGCAATGGCGCGTCGGGGCCGAGCATGAGAAGTTCGCTTTCCGCCTTGGGACCAACACGGCCATCGACTATCTGCCGGATGCGCAGGGGCGCGGCGGCATTCTGGCCCTGATGACCGGCCTGATGCGCTTTGGATGGGCAGGCGTCTATGAAGGCGAGACCCTCATCGGTCTGTCGCGCAATGGCGCAAGCGTTAGCCTTGAGCCCGGTGGTCAGTTTGAACTGTCCGGTGCCCCCCTGTCTGACATGCACGAGATCTGCGCTGAGACCGGTCAGCATCTCGAAGAGGTCAAGGAAGTGGCCGACGAGATCGGTGTTGGCTTTCTAGGCCTTGGCTTCACGCCCAACTGGACCCGCGCCGATGTGCCGGTGATGCCCAAGGGCCGCTACAAGATCATGCGCGAATATATGCCCAAGGTCGGCTCGATGGGCTTGGACATGATGTTCCGTACCTGCACGGTGCAGGCCAATCTGGACTTCTCGTCCGAGGCCGACATGGTCGCCAAGTTCCGCATGAGCTTGGCGCTTCAGCCGATCGCCACGGCGCTATTTGCCAATTCCCCCTTCACCGAAGGCAAGCCCAACGGTTTCGTTTCGGCCCGCGCAAATGTCTGGACCGATGTCGATGCCGACCGCACCGGCATGCTGGATTTCGTGTTCGAAGACGGCTTTGGCTTTGAGACCTATGCCAACTATGCCGCCGACGTGCCGATGTATTTCACCAAGGACGGCCACCGCTATATCGACCTTGCGGGCAAGTCCTTCCGTTCCTTTATGGCCGGTGATCTGGCCGAGGTGCCCGGACGGCGCGCGACCATGAAGGACTGGGAGGATCATCTGACCACCCTGTTCCCCGAGGTGCGTCTGAAGCAATATCTCGAAATGCGCGGGGCGGATTCTGGGCCATGGAGCCGCATTTGCGCCTTGCAGGCCCTCTGGACTGGCGTGTTCTATGATAGCGCCGCGTTGGCGAGCGCCTGGGACCTTTGCAAGCACTGGACCAGCGAAGATCGCGCGGCTCTGCGCCTCGATGCCGCTCGCACGGGCCTGAAGGGCACCATTGCCGGGCGTCCGATCAAGGATGTGGCGCGTGATTTCATCGCTATTTCCCGCGAAGGCCTCAAGCGCCGCGCCCGCTTCCACGCTGGCATGGTCGATGAGACCGGTTACCTGTCCGAACTGGAACAGATCGCTGAGAGCGGCCTAACCCCCGCCGACCGCCTCTTGGAGCTCTATCACGGCCCATGGCAGGGCAATGTGAACCGGGTGTTCGACGACTTCGCCTATTGAGATTTTCCGCGTCATTGCGAGGCGCAGCGCGCAACTACACGCGCATAAAAGTAAGGCCCTCACCCAACCCTCTCCCACAGGGAGAGGGCTTTGACTTTCTTAGCCCTCGCCCCCTTGGGGGAGAGGGTTGGGTGAGGGGACTTTCTTAAAACAAAACCCCCTTCGGCCCTTCGGGCCTCTTCCCCCAGAGGGGGAAGATTTATCGGTCTTAGATCTTCCCCCTCTGGGGGAAGTACCGGCGCAGCCGGGGTAGGGGGCTCACCCCTTCATCAAATGATCCGCAATGGCATGATAGGCGGGCAGCGAGACCTGATCGAGGACGCTGTTGCCGTTGCCAGCCACAGGGTGTGAGGCATAGCGGGCGATCACGAGGTCGGCCTTGGGCGCGATCCACAGGGCCTGGCCATGGATGCCGCGCGCGCTGTAGGCTCCAAACCGGTCATGGGCCACCCACCACATGTTGCGATAGGACCAGCCGGGCAGGGTCATCACACCGGCCTTGGCGAAATGGCCTTGATCAGCACCGTTCTCGATATCCTTGACCACGGCCTCGGGCACGATCTGTTGGCCGTTGAACTGGCCGCCAAGTCGCATCATTTCGCCAAAACGGGTCAGGTCGCGCAAGGTCGTGCTGAACCCGCCGCCGGCCATCGCAACGCCGGTCGGATCTACGTAAAGATCGCCATCCTCTTCGGTGCCGAGCCTTTGCCAGATCCGCTCGGAGATCATTTCTGCGATCGGCTGGTTGGCGATGCGCTGGATGATCCAGCTTAGGACTTCGGTGTTGCAGGTCTTGTAGGCAAAGGCTTGGCCGTGCTCGCCTTCCTTTTCCAAGGCCAGCAGGAAGTCGAAGATGGTCCGTGGTCCGACATAGTCCGCCGCGTGCGGTGCCAGACCTGCGGCGCGGCTATAGGCCCAGACCTCGGCATTGGGATCGACATAGACTTCGGAATAACGAACGCCGATGATCATATCCATCACTTGGCGGACCGTGGCGTCGCCATAGGCGGTCTTACTCAGTTCCGGCACATAGGCGCTGACCATTTGGCTAGGGTCGAGCCGTCCCTCATGAACCATCATCGCAGCCAAGAGGCCGACAAAGGACTTGGTGACGGAAAAGGCCAGATGGGTCAGTTCAGGCTTCAGCGCGCCGAAATAGCGTTCTTGGACGATCTTGCCCCTGTGCATGACCACGATGCCATCGGTGTAGTTCACCCCCAGCGACTCGCCCCAGCTCATCGTCCGGCCATCCATCGTGGTGAAGGTCACGGCATCGAGATCATCACGCTCTGCCCGGGGCAAGGGACTGGCACCCTTGGGTCCACGGCGCACATTCACGCTCGGCCCGGTCTGGCGCACATTGCTGAGGGCCCAGCGGCTGTTAGGGAACTGCAGGCTCGACCCGCCGGTCAAGGTGAGTCGTTTTTCCGGCGGAGGCGGAAAGCCCTGCATCAGGCCCAAGGCCTTTGGGTCGGTCGCAGCTGCGTCCAGTGGCTGGCTCATGATGGGGCTCCCTATGCAGCGCTGTCCCGCGCCATGGGAGCAGGCTAACACCGCCTTAGCCGCCTGTCATAGGGGGCGATCACGCCCTTTGCAGATTGGCGGCAATCCGTCTGGCCCATCCCTTGCCAAAGGTCGGCCAAGTCGCCAGCTCGGTCATCATCTGAAGACGTGCGCCATTGAACCTTGCTTGCACGGCCGCAGGATCACCCCTTGCCAAGGCCGAAAGGGTTGCGGGACCGATCAGCCCATCCTCGGCGACGCCCACGGCCGCTTGCAAGGTTCGAACGGCGGTCCTGACGCCGCTATTGACCGCCATGTCCAGCAGGTCGAACCGGAGCGCCTCGGGCACCTTTTCACAGCCCGCGGGGTTCCAATAGTCCCGCCGATAGATCGCCTTGGCCTCATCAAGGGTCAGGGCCTTGATGTCCAGTGCAGGGTAGGCGCGTTTGGAGATGCCGAATTGGGTTTCACCGCCGGGGTCGCTGGGATGGTTCACATAGCGGCCCTCGTGACCGATCAGAAGGTCAAAGGCCTCATCAAAGGTCATGGCGGCACCTCGTCCTCGCGTTGCTTTAGGCCTCGATTAGAAGCGCCTTCTGCGATGGGGGGATAAGATTCATCGGCCAACAGCGTAACAAGCCGCACATGGTATTTGACGCGTCCCGTCCAGCGGCTACTGTTCAAGAAAACAATGATAACCTACGGAGGATGCTTGGGATGACGCCTGCTGACGGAGCCGATGCGGCTGTAAAGACCTTGCCGCCGTTCAAGCCGCTTCCGATGAAAGGACCCGTGGTCCATGTCGAGCGCCGGGCCGATGGATCGGTTCTCGTCTCGTCCGCCCATGCTGTTGGCGACAGTCCTTACACCATTGCCCACCTCTTAGCAGACAAGGCCGCAGCCCATCCGGACCGACCCTATATTTTGCAACGCGCGCCAGGGCATGGGCCTTGGGGCGGCGTCACCTATGGACAGGCCAAGCAGGCCGCTGATGCCATCGCGCAATGGCTTTTGGATCACGGCTTGACGGGCAATGACAGCGTCATGGTTCTATCCGCCAATTCGGTCGACCATGCCCTTATGATGCTCGGCTGCTATACGGCGGGCATCCCGATTGCCCCGATCAGCCCAGCCTACAGCCTGATTTCGAGCGATCACGGCAAGCTCAAACATTGCTTCAATACCGTAAAGCCCAAGGTCGTCTTTGCGCAGAACGGTGCCCCCTTTGCCGGTGCCGTGGCGACCTTGCGCCAGATCAACCCCGATCTGCTGATCTATGCCGTATCGCGCCGCAGCTATCGCAATGGTGGTTACAACGTAATCGCAGCGCCGATCGAGGGCCTAGGCAGCGTCAACGGCGGGAACGGTTTCGATACCGAGAAAGTGACTGATCTGGAACTGGGCTTCAAGCTGCGCAATTCCGGCGCAACGCCATTCACGTTCAATGCGGCAGTCTATCGCAACTGGATCACCGACAACCAGCGTGTGGCTTACACGCTGCTGCGCGGCGCGCCTGCCGCTGTTGCGGTCAAAGATCGGAA
>CALFYB010000235.1 GCA_937952995.1 uncultured Caulobacteraceae bacterium | reverse complement strand
AACAAGGCCCCCTTCGGCGCTTTGCGCCACTTCCCCCAGAGGGGGAAGATCTAAGACCCTAAATCTTCCCCCTCTGGGGGAAGTACCGGCGAAGCCGGGGTAGGGGGTCAGCCCATCAGCGCCTGGAGTGCCTCAACCGGCTCAGCGCCCTCGACATGGATCGCGTACCACACGGCATAGAACAACAAGGGCCAGCGGCTCGATGCGTGGGTGTCGTCGGTGAAGACGGCGCGGACCGCGCTCTGGTCGCAGACCCGCGCTACTCCAGCACTGGCCGCAATCCGTGGCCCCATATCTGCGGCGCGCGGGGCAATCCAAGCCGCGACGGGGACGGTGAAGCCTTTTTTCTTGGCAAAGGGTTCAGCCGCAGGGCAGTGCTTGGCGAGCCATTGGCGCAAGATCCACTTGCCCATCCGCCCCCGCACCTTAAGGCGGTCAGGAAGATGAAAGGCAAAGGCCGCCACAGCTGGGTCGAGAAAGGGCGTGCGCCCCTCCAAGCCATTGGCCATCAAACATCGGTCGAGCTTGAGCAGGAGGTCATTGGGCAGCCAAGTGGCAATATCGCCATATTGCGCCTCTTGGAGCGGGGTAAGGCCCGTGGGGGCCTTCGCCGCCTGCCGCCAGCGGGCCAAGGCCCCTGCCCCGCCGTCCTTGAGGAACGGGGCTAGGATTTGAGGTTCTGCCGCGCGGCCGCCCAGCCACCTTGGTCGAAGTGCGCGGCGATAACGACCATAGCCGCCAAACAGCTCATCACCCCCCTCACCCGTCAGCACCACCGTCAGATCGTCTCTGGCAGCTTCAGCCAGCCGAAAGGTGGGCAAGGTGGCGTAATCCGTGGTTGGATCATCTAGCGCCCAAGCCACCTTGGGCAGGAGCCGCCAAAAGTCCTCTTCGTCAAAGGCGACCTCGTGCCAATCGAGATCGAGAGCCCGGGCCACCCGCTCGGCCTGCCCGCGCTCGTCCTTCGCGCTCCAGTCTTCGCCCCTTGGCGGGGTGAAGCCGCAGGTGAAGGCCGTGACAGGCCGGGCATTCAGGCGGCTCATCAGGGTCGCGATCACCGCAGAATCAACACCTCCCGACAGGAACAACCCATAGGGCACGTCGGAGCGTTGATGGACCCGGACACTGTCCTCCAGCACCGCGTCCAGCGCCTTGAGCACCCCAGCCTCATCGGTGGGAGCGGCCAGATTGCGCGGCGGGATGGCCGGGCGCACGCGCAGGGGCGACAACTGACCCTCGATGATTTCGGCGACCACGCCGGGGGCGAGGCGGTGGATCTGCTCAAACACCGATCCCGTGCCGAGACTGTAGTTCAGGCTTAAAAGCTCCTCGATCCGTTCGGGCACAATCTGGCGCGGCTCGCCCAATCGCAACGCGCGGGGCTCAGAGGCAAAGGCGAACGCGCCATCCTGCTGAGTCCAATAGAGCGGCTTGATGCCAAAGGGGTCCCGTACCAGCCAGTGCCTTGCCTGCTTGTCGATCAGACAGAGGGCATACATGCCGCGCAGCCGGTCAAAGGCCGCCTCGCCTTCGCGGCTGTAGAGGCTCAGGAGGGGTTCGAAATCCGATCCGGTTGTTAGACTGTCTGATAGGCCATGGTCTGCCGTCAGCTCGATATAGTTATAGATCTCGCCATTGCCGATCACCGTGGCCCCTTGGCCATGCAGCGGTTGCCAGCCCCCCTCCAGATCGATGATTGATAGGCGCGCGTGGGCTAGATCCCAGCCTGCGCCCTGCTCGACGCGAATACCGTCAGGGCCGCGATGGGCGAGCGTGGCGGCCATTGCCTTGATGATCGAGCCATCGGTAGCGGCGGGACCAAACCATCCGGCTATGGCGCACATGGCCGGTCTCCATAGTGCGCGAACAGGGCCTGCCATTGGGCGACGACGGCGGCCTTCGAGAACTCGCCGTCCATGCGGATTAAACCCTGTTGAACCATCTGATCACGAAGCTTGGGCTCATCCAGCACGCGGCGAGCGGCGGCAGCTAGGGCCGGGGCATCATCGATGGGAACCAGCAAGCCGTCTTGCCCAGGCGTGATCAACTGCGATGGGCCTTGGCTGGCCGCAGCAACAACAGGCAAGCCGTTCGCCCAGCATTGAATGACGACATTGCCCAAGGGCTCGAACCGAGAGGGGAACAGGCAGGCATCAGCGGTGCGATAGAGCGCGGCGGCATCATTGCGCCAGCCCAAGAACCGCACCCGCTCAGCAACGCCCAGGGACTGCGCCAGCGCCTTTAGCTCGGCCTCCAGCGGCCCAGTCCCCGCGATCCACAGATAGGCTTCAGGGATCAGAGCCAAGGCCTGCAGGCTAATATCATGGGCCTTGACCGCGTGCAGGCGGCCCATTGACAGCAGCAGAGGCACATCACCGGGCGTATCAAGGCTGGCGCGATCAACGGTCTCAAACGATCCTGCCTCGGCGAAGTTGGGGATATAGTGGACGCGATCTTTGGGCCAGCCTTGGGCCAAGATCCACTCCGCTATGTCTCGCGTATTGGCCACCAACGCGTCAAAGCCGCGATAATATTTCAAGTCATAATAGCCGCCCAACCGGCCAATCCGCGCCCAGTGCCCGACCGGCGCATGGCTTGCTGCACGGTTCATCCAAGCGAGGAGGATATGGGCCTTAGAGGTGCGGGCCACCTGCCGGATTTTACCCTTGGTAAAGAGGTCCAGTTGGCTGCCAAAACGGGCAATGGTGGTTGGAACATGCGCGTCCTGAAGAGCGGACTGCCGTGCGGCATGGGCTCGGATCACCGCGACCTGATCGGTTCCAGCCGCAGCCAAGGCCCTCGTCAGGTCCGTGAAATAGGTCTCTGCGCCCCCGTCGATGGCGGAACCCAAAAGTTGCAGAACGCTCATGAGGACGGACCCTAACCGTATCCGCGCCTCGACCCAAGCGGCCTGCGCGGTCTGATCGGCTATTTCCCGCAAAAGACTTGATCAGGAACATGAAACCGGCGCTTGAAGCGGACCGGACTTGCCCCTATAAGCCATCCCTCGCTCGGCAATGCCTTTGGCTGGGTAGCTCAGATGGTTAGAGCGGTGGATTCATAACCCACAGGTCGGCGGTTCGATCCCGCCCCCAGCTACCAAAGGCATGCCGCGGCGATTTCTTCAGGAAATTCAGCTGGTTTTACGGTTGCGATTAAGCAACCGCGCTGTCACCGGCCGGTGCGGCCCGGGTCTGGGAGACCAGAGCTGTCCGGATCGCGTCGCGCAAGATGTCCGATTTGATCGGCTTATCGACCACATCACACATTCCAATCGACAGATATCTCCGAACATCTTCGGGGTCAGCATTAGCTGTCAGGGCAATGATCGGAAGATTTCGCGCGTCGGTGGGCAGGGCGCGGATCGCTAAGGTCGCCTCCACACCGTCCATGCGCGGCATTTTTATATCCATCAAGGCGACATCGAAGCGGCCCGTGGCAGCATATTCCACCGCCTCAACCCCATCTTCGACCGCCTCAGAGGTGCAGCCGAACATTTCGCATAGGGCCTCAGCAACCATCCGGTTGGTGGCATTATCATCGACCACGAGCACATGGGCCCTAAGCGCGCTGTCAGGACCTTCTTTTAGGGCCTGGGTGGATTTAGGACTGGAGGCCAGTTCAGGAACGAGAATATCGAATGCGATATTGGTGCCTGCTCCAACATTGCTCTCGGCCCGGATATTTCCATGCATAACGCCAATGATGCGATTGCAAAGGGCTAGGCCAACACTTTCCAAGAAGGACCCACCCGCGCGGTCAGGCATGGGTTCAAAGATGCGCGCGAGGCGATTGGCAGCGAGACTGACCCCGCCATCTCGAATTCTGCCTTCGAGATAGACGCCAGACGCCTCGACCTTGGCCTTCAAGCTGGCCTCGACGATACCACGCGGCGTGACCGCCAAGGCCCGCTCAACGAGAGTGTTGAACAGCCGCCGCATCATCTCTGGATCGGCACTGACCGACAGGCCTTGAGGTCCCTCATAGGACACCATCAGGGTTAGACCGGCGGCCTCCGCCCGAACGCGCCAAGCCTCTTCGAGGTCGGCCATCAGGTCGCCAAGTGGTACTGGCTCTGGTGTGAGGACGATATCTCCCGCGTCAATTCGGCCAAGCGCAGCAGCGTGGCGGACCAACTGAAGGACACCACGGCCCGTTTCTAAGATCGTTTGAACCTGAGTTCGACCGTCGGTATTCAGCGGATGACGCGAGAGCCGTTCAGACAGGCTGATTATGCCCTCTAGGGGGCCATCAATCTGATGGGCGACCGCAGAGATAAAGAGCTCACGATCCCGGGCGGAACTGCTGGGGATCGTCGATGAGAGGGCTGTTTTCGACAGCTGAGCGCCACGCTCAATCACAAGGCTTTGTTGCAGGGCGAGTAACAGGGCGGTGGCGGAGATCACGCCAATATAGGCCCCCTCGCCATCGACCATAATGACGCCGGGTACGGCATCGGCTGAAGCGCGCATGAGGTCACAGATTTCGTCGAGCCCAAGCGCGGCTTGGATGATCACCGGATTTGCGATGGTCAAAGGCGCGATGGAACCGCTCAGAGCACCATCCTGCAACAGTCCGAGAGCAAACCCGCCTCTGGTAATCAGGCCGACAGGACAACTGTTCTCGACGACCGGCAACAGCTCGAGGTGCGGATCCGTCAGAAACCGATCAAGCACCTGCGCTCGCCCGGCTTCACGCCCGACCGGCAAAATGGGTTCGCAGAGGGGCAGAGTGACGGACATTAGGAATGCAACGCTTTGAGGTAAAGTTACGTCACTTTACCCATCGGATATTGCAAAGCCGTTAAGGTCCGCCGCGCAAAGAAAAAGGGCCGGTGGACGAATCCACCGGCCCTCATCTTAGAGTTTTAGCCCAACCTTAGAAGGACTTCTGGATCGAGAAACCGAAGGTGCGAGGCTCGAGCAGGAAGCCGTTCCGGAACAGACCCGACGAGTCATCGGTCAGGTACAGGTCGGTGATTGGCGCGTCATCCAGCAGGTTCTTCACATAGGCTTCGAGCTGAATGCCATTGCTTGGGTTGGAGATCTGCAAGGACGCGTTGACGTTCTCCCAAGAGTCGATCCGGTCCGCGAAGCTGTTATAGATCCGCGAATAGGACTGACCCTGGTGATAGTAGTCACCACGGATCGTGCCGCCCCAGCCAGTGGGCAGTTCGAAGGTG
>CALFYB010000234.1 GCA_937952995.1 uncultured Caulobacteraceae bacterium | reverse complement strand
GCTGATGCCGACGAGGACTTCGCCCCAAGGCAGCGAGCGGCAGGGCAGGGGCTGAAAAGGCAGAGAGGGTAAATCGGCTCGGCGACTGGCCCTTGGTCATAGAATGATCTTCCCCGCTCACGCCGCTCTATCCCGACGGCCTAGGCTCCATCTGACCGACAGTTGCGGGCAACTGCAAGCGGGAACTCCTATTTGGTGGGGATATCCGCATGGCCTTCTGCGACCCGGCGGGCGAAGCCGTGAATGGCCTGCTCAGCGTCACCCCAGGTGCCAAGTCCTTCGGCCCAACGAATATCGCTTTCATACCAGCTATAGCCCAGCTTTACGCGGCTGCCGTCGGCATTGACCTGCTCGCCGCGAATTTCAGCGCCGCCAATGCCAAAGCTTTGCATCGATAGGCCGGGGCGGTCGGTCATCTGCTTGAAGGTCGGACGATTGGGCTTGGCATCAACCAGAACCAGCTGCAGCGCCGAGCCACCAGCTGCCTCGGCTTTGAACCGGCCCTTCGCTGTGAGATCCTTCTCCACAGTTTTCTTCAGATAGTCAGCGAGATCGCCAACCTCCTTGGCCCCGTAGGTCTTAACCCCACCGGCCACAAATTTCGGATCGAGCGTCACGGTCACGCGGCTAACCACGGGATCAACCGACTGGGACCAAGCGGCCGTGCCCATTAGGCTCAAACCCGCAACCATCATCAAGACCCGCGCAGACATACCCATGGAAATCTCCCGTCTCTGTGACTGACGAATAGCCTGTCGCTAGACTAGGGCAAAATTGGGACAGGGCCATTGATTTTGGCGGGACTATTACCGTCCAATCCTCGCCTCTCGCTGAATGAGATATGCCAATCCCCTCCGACCTTGCTGGTCCGGGACCCCGACTGTAGCACTGTTGTTATTGGTCTATCGGGGCCTGTTGCCGCGCGGTTGGAGGAACCATCCATGACTGAGCCACTCAATGGATTTAAAGGGGGAATCGACCGGCGCACCCTGCTGGGGGTTTCAACGGGTCTGGCTGTGGCGGGGACCTTGCCCACCACGGTGAACGCGCAGCAGGCGCTGGCTCAAGATCAGACCCCGCCGCCTGTGACCGAAATCCTGGCCAAATATGTCGTCGAGGCGCGCTATGAGGACCTTCCGGCCGCCGTGCGCAAGCAAGGCGCTCGGACACTGCTCAACTGGGTGGGTTGTGCGGTGGGTGGCTCGCAACATGAAACCGTGGACAGGGCCGTTAAGGCGCTCACGCCGTTTTCAGGCAAGGCCGAGGCCAATCTGCTCGGCCGCAAGGAGCGTCTGGACGCCAGTACAGCGGCTCTGATCAATGGCATCGCCTCGCACATCTTTGACTATGACGACACCCATCTGAAAACCATCATCCACCCGGCCGGTCCGGTCGCCTCCGCATTGCTGGCCCTGTCGCAGCATCAAAAGGTCAGCGGTGCCGCCTTTCTCAATGCCTTGATCTTGGGCATGGAGGTCGAGTGCCGGATCGGAAATGCGGTCTACCCCGAGCACTACGCGATGGGCTGGCACATCACTGGCACGACCGGTGCCTTTGGATCGGCGGCGGCCTGCGGCAAGCTTTTGGGGCTCAACGCCCAGCAGATGGCTTGGGCGCTCGGCATCGCGGCCTCGCAGCCCGTCGGGCTTAAGGTTCAGTTCGGCTCCATGACCAAGAGCTTCCATCCCGGCCGCGCGGCCCAAAACGGCATGCTCGCGGCGATCTTGGCACAGCAGGGCTTCACCTCTGATATTCACGCTATTGAGGGCAAGGATGGCTGGGGCAGGGCGCTGTCCACCCGTCGTAACTGGTCCGAGGTCACCGAGGGGCTCGGCACGCGATATGAGGCGGCCCTGAACACCTACAAGCCCTTCGCCTGCGGGATCGTCACCCATCCTGGCATTGATGCCGCCATCCAGCTGCGCAACGAAAACCATCTGACCGGCAGCGAAATCGAGTCTGTCACCCTGCGCGGCAATCCGCTGGTCCAGTCCCTGACCGGTCGCACCGAGCCTGCGGCTGGGCTGGAGGGCAAGTTCTCGATCTATCACTGTATCGCAGTCGGCATCCTGCAGGGCGCTGCCGGTGAGCGGCAGTTCTCCGACGCGGTCGTTCGCGATCCCACCGTCGTGGCGCTGCGCCGCAAGGTCGTGCTGATCACCGATCCCGCCATCTCGACGGAACAGGGCGAATTGACGATCCGCCTCAAGGACGGCCGCGTTCTGACCAAACGCATCGAGCACGCGGTCGGCAGCCTCGATGTCCCCATGACCGACTCCATGCTCGAAGCCAAATTCACCGACCTAGCCCAAGGCATCCTCAGCCCCGCCAAGACCCGCCGATTGATGGATCTATGCTGGGGCGTTGAGGGACTGAGCGATGCGGGCCAGATCGCGGTAGCGGCGAAGGCGGGGTAGGAGAACAGGTGTTTTCGCAACACATTTAATAGGGCAATGGTACGGTGAATGACGCGTTTTCTATAAAATCACGTCTCCGTTTGAACGATATTTCACTCAGGTGAAGCATGGGCAGTTTGACACTGCCTTGCTACAAATTCCACCTTAGGTACAAATTTTTGGAGTTTTGAATGACAGCCAACAACAGGATTGTTCTATCCAGCGACCACAGCGCCATCGCGCTTCGACTG
>CALFYB010000233.1 GCA_937952995.1 uncultured Caulobacteraceae bacterium | reverse complement strand
CCGTGCGGCCTATATCGGACCCAAAGGCTCCGACATTCCCGATTTACCGATCATTGATCATAAGCCACTGCCCGAGCCGGATCGGCCCACATTTATCGGGCACTATTGGTTTGATCATAGGGTGCCCATGGCCCCGGCTTCACGGCGCGTGGCCTGTGTAGATTACAGTGTTTCCGAGGGCGGTCCACTCGCGGCCTATCGTTTTAATGGTGACCCTAACCTCTACGCCGATCAGTTTGTTTCTGCTGGCTAGTGCAGCTTTAAGGCCTTTGAACCCCTCGCCTCGGGACGGTTGGTTTTGATGAAAATGTCTTGATCACTCCCCGGCCCTAACCAACGCTGAGAACATATTCACTAGTGCCATCTGCTTGAGGTTTGAGACTGGCGTGAGCGCCAGATCTGGGTTTCCGACGACGATGGCCAGAGCTTGGGCTCTGGAAATAGCCACATTGAGGCGATTTTTTGAGAAGAGAAAATCAATGCCTCTTGGGCTATCAGTGGCTGACGAGGCGCACATGGACAGGATGACGATGGGTGCCTCTTGGCCTTGGAACCGATCGACACTGCCAACCCTAGCCAGAGGGCCCAAGGCGCGGCGAAGAAGGGTTCCTTGGTAATTGTAAGGGGCAACAAAGAGTATGTCGTTCCAACCCACGTGGCGCACTGATTGGGCCTTATCGTCTGACCATAGGGGAAGGCCGATCAGCTGCTCGGTCAGCGCCCGAATGACCTCCACCTCCTCGTCACTTGACTGGGTATTGCCCTCATGGACGACCGGCAAAAAGACGATGCCCGCCTTGGCTCTAAGATCAATCGAGCTGGTGTCGACCAGATGTTTGTTGGTCACCTCATCGGCGCCAAGGCGGCCGTCATAGACCTGGTTGGAGATGAACGCGCAGACATTGGGATGCATACGGTGCGTCACCGGCAAGAAGACCCCCAAATCTTCTGGAATCGTCGCCGTTTCGCCCATCAGATAGTCTAGGCAAGACAGACCGCTATCTTCTGGGTGTACCCCTTGGGTGGGCTGGCCAAGCTGCATCTGGTCACCCATCAGCACGATGTTCTTGGTCGCCCGGCTCATCGCAATCAGATTGGCCACCGATACCTGTCCAGCCTCGTCGACAAAGAGATAGTCAAGGCAAGGCTCATTGGCCTGCGACGGCTCAAGCGCCTTATTGGCAATGCCCCAGGCCGTAGCACCAAGGCAGACGCCGCCGCCTGGAAGATCATCGCAGGCCTTGGCCACGTCTGGGATGGACTTGATGGCCGTGTCGGCCATCAAGGCGTCATCCTTTTCGCCGCCTACCTTATAGAGCGAGGCCTTGGTGGCATTGGTTTTGACCACCTCATCAACGCCGCGCATCAGGTTCAAGATCGCCTTGTGGCTATTGGAGGTAATGCCAACATTCTTTCCAGAGGCCAGTAGCGCGTTGATCACGTGCTTGGCCGTGTAGGTTTTTCCTGCGCCCGGCGGGCCTTGGATGGTCAAGTAGCTGCCCTGAAGGTTTTCCACAGCGTCGATGATCTGAGCCAATCTATCGCCTTGACCCGAAAGGACCGGGCCAGAGGGATTGTCCTTGATCCGAGGCCTTGCGCGGCTCAGGAAATCGACGATCGCCGAGGGTGCAAACTCGCTATCCAGCGAAGTTTGAAGAACCTGCTTGATGGCCTCAGGCAGTTGACCGGGTTGCACCGTTTCATTGGGAATGAGGCTAAGCGATGCTGGCAGGCTTTGGCTCGATTTCAACTGGATCAGACCAGCTTCTGCATCGATTTGAACGAGCGTCGCATTGATCTGTTTGCCATCGGCGGTCTGACAATTGAGCACCGAAAAGCTATCGGGTCCCTCCTTAAACTCCTGCGCGACGTCAAACCGGTATTCTTGGACCGGTGACTTCGACCTTGGGGTCGGCAAGAAGGCGGGTCTATCAGTACGGACCAGACCGGCAATGCAGTCAGGATCGTCATAGAGTTCACCCTCGTCCTTGGCACTGCGTTCAAAATAGCGCCACCAGGACGGCTTTTGCTCGCGCCTATGGAAATCCAGCGACCAGGCGAGCGTTCGCATCATTCGTTTGCGCTCGACATTGTCTTCGGTTTCAGAGCGGTGAAGGACCTTGTCGCGCAAAGCAGTGATCTCGGTGGCTTCTTCTGGGTTCTCGACCTCACCGACCATGGGTTGAGCAACGGTTTGGATACCCAGTTTTTGCTTTTGCGCCCTTAGCCAGTTGGTCAGTTCCTGCGTGGAATCGCAGTCGTCGATATTGTAGTCGCGGATATTTTTGAGGATGACGGAGCTTTCCCAAGTCTCGCCATCAGGGGTCTCACGCCAGGCCTCATAGGCTACGACAGAGTCTCCGCCGCCGGTAACCTGTGTTGCCCGCTTGGGCCGGAAGAGGTGCTCAACCTTCTTGATCGAATAGCTGTCCTCGCCCAGGAGGATGCTATTTTTGACGACCGTATAGAGATCCACAAACACATTGTTGCGCAGCAGATTGTCGACCTTCAACTCGGCAACCGGATCATGTTTGCGCAGGCGGTTTAGCGCCGTGATCTCATAGCTGGCATAGTGATAGACATGCATGCTGGGATCGGCTTTCCAGCGCTCATAAATCCAGCTGATAAAGTCGACAAAGGCCTGTTTTTCTTGGGCACTGTCGTGGGCCCAAAAATCTCTAAAGCTGCGCTGCTTAGCCTCGTCGAAATAGGTGCAGCCCCATAGATATTCCAAGCCCCCATCGAGCGGATAGCCTTCAATATCGAAAAACACATCAAGGGGACTGTGGTCAGGTAGCCGGTGCAGGCCTTGATTGAGATCGGTCTGGGGCGTGATCTCAAAGGCCGGTATGGGCAGGCCCCTAGACTTCAATTGGATAGCGGCCTGCGCCTTTAGCTTGCCAAAGATCACAGGGGCCATTTTGGGCACGGTTGTTAGGGGGCTCTGGGCCAGATCAGTAAGGGTCCTAATCCCGGCCCGCTCAAGCTTAGTGATCTGGTTTAGCCGAATGCCTGCAATGGCCCCGAGATAGTCTCTAGCCTGCAAGATCTGTTCGGCCTGGCCGTTCCAGCGGCCATGGCCATCAGCCATCACAGGATCGGGACCATTTTGAGGGTCAAAGCGCGCCTGGGCGTCCAAGAAGCTCTGCTTTAGCCCTAAGAAATAGGCGAAATAATCATCGACCCGAAGCGTGCGTTTCTCGCCGCTACCCAGCACTACAGCGATCTGATTTGGACGCCGGCCCTGGATGGCTTCGAGCATCTGCGCATAGGCGCAAAGCTGAATTGCAAAATAGGGTTTCAGCTTTTTTGAAAGCTTGGTGTCCCAGACCTCATAGTGAAAGTCCCCCAAAAGGGACGCGCCTGGAATGCGAACCAGAAAGTCCGAGAGGCCCGCGAAATTGTCATGGGCCAGATAACCTTGGGCTATGACGTCAATGCCTTGGTGCATCAGACGCAAGGTCTCAGCGGCCATAATCTCAGGTGACGCCCGTGCCACTTCTTCAACGTTCAAGCCATCGGCCTTGAGCTTTTGGATATAGGCCGCCTCATGGGCATAGCCGCGCCCTTGCAAGGTCTTCATCAACCCATCTTCAGGATCCATCTTCTCCTTGAGAGATGGATCATCCAAAGCCTTGCGATCCATCCAAGACCCAAAGGGCGAGCCCATAAAGGTGATGAGGTCCGAGGGGGAATAGAGGATCTGTCCTTGGGCTCGTTGCATCACATCACCTAAATTACGCTGGGTTGACTATTTGCCCTGCATCGCAGGCGGCGCAAGCACCGCCTTTGAAAATCTGAGGCCGTAATTTGTGGCCGGGCGATGGGTTCGCCCCTTAAGAGGCCAACCAGTCTGACGCCCTGACCGTTTCTCGAATATCGTCGATATAGTCTTGGCACTCTTCCTCAGAAAAAGTGCCAACAGGCTCCTCCTTCTGGATATTCCTAAACACGGTTAGGAAGTACTCCCAAAGCTCTGAATTGGTTATAGAACAGTCCATATTTAGTCCTTCTGTTGTGCAGGATCGGTCTTTGGGTTTGGGCTATCTGCTAAGGCCTCAAACCATGCGGCTATAGCCGCCGCTCAGGCTAGAAAACCGGTAACCGATCTTGCGGTT
>CALFYB010000232.1 GCA_937952995.1 uncultured Caulobacteraceae bacterium | reverse complement strand
GATGTTACCCCCCACCCCGGCTTCGCCAATACTTCCCCCAGAGGAGGAAGATTTAACATTCCAAGATCTTCCCCCTCTGGGGGAAGTGGCCCGAAGGGCCGAAGGGGGCCTTGCCACCCAAACGAAAACCGCCGCTGAGGTTTCCCTCAGCGGCGGCTCAATCTTTCCCGAAGGATCGATAGACTATTCGACGATCTTGGCCACGACGCCAGCGCCGACAGTGCGGCCGCCTTCACGGATAGCGAAGCGAAGCTTCTCTTCCATGGCGATTGGCGTGATCAGTTCAACGTCCAGCTCGGCATTGTCGCCGGGCATGATCATTTCCACGCCTTCCTTCAGACGGATGATCCCCGTCACGTCGGTGGTGCGGAAGTAGAACTGTGGACGATAGTTGGTGAAGAATGGCGTGTGACGGCCACCCTCTTCCTTGGTCAGGATGTAGGCTTCAGCCACAAACTTGGTGTGCGGCGTGATCGAGCCGGGCTTGCACAGCACTTGGCCGCGCTCGACATCTTCACGCTTGGTGCCGCGCAGAAGCAGACCGACGTTATCACCGGCTTGACCCTGATCGAGCAGCTTGCGGAACATTTCAACGCCCGTGCAGATCGTCTTTTGGTTGGCGCGAAGACCAACAATTTCGACTTCTTCACCGACCTTAACGATGCCGCGTTCAATACGGCCGGTCACAACGGTGCCGCGACCCGAGATCGAGAACACGTCTTCGACTGGCATCAAGAACGGAAGGTCCACAGGACGCTCTGGCTGAGGAATATAGTCATCAACCGTCTGCATCAGCTTCAGGATCGACTTTTCACCAATCTCAGGATCGCCGCCATCGATGGCCACCTTGGCCGAACCGGCCGTGATGGGGATATCGTCGCCGGGGAAGTCGTACGAGGACAGAAGCTCGCGGATTTCCATTTCGACCAGTTCCAGCAGCTCGGAGTCATCAACAAGGTCAACCTTGTTCATGTAAACGACCAGAGCAGGCACGCCGACCTGACGGGCAAGCAAGATGTGCTCGCGGGTCTGGGGCATAGGACCGTCAGCGGCCGAAACCACCAAGATCGCGCCGTCCATCTGAGCCGCGCCGGTGATCATGTTCTTCACATAGTCAGCGTGGCCTGGGCAGTCGACGTGGGCATAGTGACGGTTCGCCGTCTCATATTCCACGTGTGCCGTGTTGATCGTAATGCCGCGCGCCTTCTCTTCCGGAGCCGCGTCAATATCGGCGTAGTTCATCGCCTTTGCCCCGCCAGCCTTCGCCAGCGTGATCGTGATCGCAGCCGTCAACGTCGTCTTACCATGGTCAACGTGACCAATCGTGCCGATGTTGCAGTGCGGCTTAGTGCGTTCAAACTTTTCCTTGGCCATCGTCTTAACCTTCGGTCCGCCCGATCCGGGCGGCACTGTTGCGAAAAATGGGGCCAGCGGGATCGCGGGCCGGGCGGGTGTATCAGATTTAGGTCCACACCGAACAGGGGTAAGTTGTGAAGACCGTCTCAGCGTCTCGTTGGCCGTCTCCGGTTGGAGCGGGTAGCCGGGATCGAACCGGCATCCTCAGCTTGGAAGGCTGCTGCACTACCATTGTGCTATACCCGCCAACGATGCGGGGTCTTGGTGGTTCGTCTCCCCGTTCAGCCTATCCCCTTGCGGGGTATGGAACTCACGTTCGGCGGCAGCAGCCAGCGCGTGGTGGGGGAAGTAGGACTCGAACCTACGAAGGCGTACGCCAGGGGATTTACAGTCCCCCCCCTTTGCCACTCGGGACATTCCCCCGCGCGCTTGGCCGACCGTCGATGCCCTGTCCTTGCTCCGCCGTCTAGTCCGAAAACCAGAAAGAACAGACTTTAGACAAAAACCTTCCGCCTCTGTGGCTCACCGGTGCTAAACGACCGCCTTGCCCAACGACGAAAGCCCGTGGGCCCCAAATCGGAGCGCGTCTTATAGTGTCCAATTTTCACGAACGCAACGACCGCAAACGCACCTTTGGAAACAAGTCTGATCAGACCGGTTCCGAGCGGCGTGGCGGTCCCCAAAGCGGCGCGAAACCTACCCCCGCGACAGCCAAGGCTGGGCATAAATATGCGCCACGCGGAGCGCAGTCTGGTGCCCCCAGAGGCAAGCCCCAAGATGATGGGTCCGAGTGGCTGTGGGGCTGGCACGCTGTAGCCGCAGCCCTCGCCAATCCTCTGCGCGAAAAGCCCATGCGGGTGATGGCCACAGAGGATCGTGCCCGTCAGTTGACTGAGCAGTTCGGCAAGATCGAAACCCTTGGTATCTTTGACAATCCTACGATCGCACAGCAGCTTCCCCAGCATGCTGTCCATCAGGGTCTGGCCCTCAAATCGGCACCGCTTGAAGGCCTCACCATCGAGGAAATGGCCGAGCCCGCCCACGGGGTTATCCTGATGCTCGATCAGGTCACAGACCCGCAAAATGTGGGTGCTATTTTTCGCTCGGCGGCAGCCTTCGGGGCCCGCGGCGTGATCTTGCAAGACCGTCACGCCCCTGCCCTTTCCGGAGCCCTCGCCAAGGCCGCTGCAGGCGCTGTCGATCAGGTTCCCCACGCCCGCGTGGTCAATCTTTCGCGCGCCTTGGAGCGTTTGGCCGACCTCGGCTGGCGCGCTGTGGGCCTCGATGGCACGGCCGAAGAGACCTTGGATCAGGCGATTGATTCGCGGCCTACCGTCATCGTTCTTGGCTCCGAAGGCGATGGGATTCGCCGCTTGGTGGCTGAACATTGCGACACCTTGGCAAAAATTCCCATGCCGGGCGGCTTTGAAAGCCTCAATGTCTCGGCTGCGGCGGCCATCGCGATGTATGAGGCGTCGCGACCGCGTCGATAGAGGGGGCCTTGCCAGCCTCCCAAACCTGCCCCATTGAAAGGGCATGTTTGAAAGCCTGATCCAAAACCTCGCTTCTGCCCCATGGGCCCCCGCTGTGCTGGCCTTTGGTCAAGTGCTCATGATCGACCTTGTCCTAGCCGGAGACAATGCTGTCGCGGTCGGGCTCGCGGCTGCGGGAGTGCCTGAGGCCCAGCGCAAGAAGGTCATTCTGTACGGCTTGGCCGCTGCAGTGACGATGCGAATCGGTTTTGCGCTGATCACGACCCAGTTGCTCGGTATTATCGGGCTCAGCCTCGCAGGCGGCGTCTTGCTGCTTTGGGTCTGCTGGAAGATGTGGACCGAAATCCAAGAGCAGGCAGCCAGTGACCGGCACGATGCGGACATCGCGCTGGAACAGGCGACTGGTGTTGATGTGGATGATGCGCCAGGCACCGATGAGATGGGCGCCCGTAAGGTCAAAACCTTTGGTCAGGCCATGACACAGATTTTGATCGCCGACCTGTCTATGTCTTTGGATAATGTTTTGGCCGTTGCAGGGGCAGCCCGCGATCATCCCTTCGTTCTGGCCCTTGGCCTGCTGCTGTCGATCGCTCTGATGGGTGTCGCGGCCACCTGGATTGCCAAGCTGCTGCACAAGCACCGTTGGATTGGCTATGTCGGTCTATTCGTCGTGCTCTATGTCGCCCTACACATGATTTGGGACGGTCACCGCAAGGTGGTCCACGACCTGCATTTGGAAGCGGCCTACAATCAGATCATGCCGGGACCAATGGAAATGCCAACGCCCAACCCCTAGGCCGCAGGTTTCCAACGATCTGGGAGTTGATGACGGATACTCCAGATCAGTTCCATCGCATCAATGGGCTTGGGCACATGACCGCTAAAGCCCGCCTTGCGGTATTCTTCGATCTGGTGAGCCATATTGTTGGCGGTTAAAGCGATAATGGGTGTCGGCTTACGGTTTCGTTCTTGCTCAAACGCCCTGATTGCCCGCGTCGCAGTGACCCCATCCATCACAGGCATCTGCACATCCATCAGCACAACGTCCCAATCGCTGTCCTTATAGCGCTGGAGGACCTGAGCCCCGTCGCCGACCAGTGTAATATTGATCCCCAATTGGGCCAGCAGCGTCTTGAGCACCAGCTGGTTTACGGGGTGATCCTCGGCCGCGAGAACACGCAGCGGCGGGCCATTGAAGAGTACCTGCCCCTCCGGCTTGGGCAGGGGTTCGATGTGAACGTCACTCAGCCGCTCGAGAGGTAAGGTCACGACGAAGGTCGACCCCTTGCCCACCGCGCTGGAAACAGTGATTTCGCCTTTCATCGCCTTGACCAGTTCCGCACAGATCGACAGGCCAAGCCCAGTACCGCCGAAGCGTCGTGTGGTCGAACTATCGGCCTGCTCGAACCGCGAAAAGACACGGCTGGCCGTTTCAGCCGTCATACCAATACCTGTATCATTCACCGTTATGACCAACTGGTCGGCGGTCCGATTTAGAAGCACCTTGACCGAACCGGAGGGTGTGAATTTCACGGCATTGGACACAAGATTATCGACAATTTGGCGCAACCGCGTCGCGTCGCCCTGATAAATACCCCTCGCCGAGGGATCGATCACGGTTTCGACGGTCAGCCCCTTGGCTTCAGCCGTCGCCCAGATCGCATTGCGCGAGGCGGTCAAGACCTCTTCAGGGCTGAACGGCGCAGCCTCAATCGTCATCCGCCCAGCCTCGATCTTGGCAAGGTCCAGAAGGTCATTCAAAATGGCCAAGAGTCCCATGCCCGACCGTTTTAGAACCTCAATCCGCTCTGCCTGTTCTGGCGCGAGTGGATCGGCAGAGATGGCCTGCGCCAAGCCCAAGATGCCGTTAAGAGGGGTACGGATTTCGTGGCTGATATTGGCCAGGAAGACAGACTTGGCATCGTTAGCCTGCACAAGTCTTTGGTTCATCTTCCGCAGCGAATAGACCGCATAACCTGCAGCGACGCAGAGGAGCAACGCAAGGCCAGCCAAAATCCACTGAAGGCGAATAACCTTCTTTTGAAGCTCCGCACCGCGTCGAAGATCATCTAGGTCTGACTGGAGGGTATTGGTCAGTTCGTGGATGGATCGACGAAAGTCACCGGCTAAGCGGCGCTGCGAATTGGACCAAAAATCGAGGGCCAAGGCCTGCGATTCTAGCGCGCGACCTTCATTGGCCAGAATAGCGGACTCGATGAGCGGCATATTCGCAAAGGCGAGCGGATTGTACTCACCACTGGCCTGCCAACGTTTCAGCTCTTCAAAATCCACCTTTGCCAAATCGGTTTGACCCAATAGTGCCCTCGACATGGCGCGGACGCTCAAGGCCTTAACCTGATCGATCTTGGACACCAAAATGCCAAAATCAACGCCATCGAGGCATTTCAGCGCCTCAGAGGGATGGTTGAAATTATTCTCAATCGTGGCGCATTCAACCGCCGCAGCGGCGATCCGGGCCGGATCACCGGTCCCAATTGCTAGACGGCTGAGCGCTTGTTGGGTCCTCCGCGCCAAAGCCTCATCCCCCACCCTGCGGGCAACACCAATCAGGTTGGTTAGGACGACTGTATTGGGCGATCGAAAGTTAGCGGGAGTGTACCCGAAATAGGCCCTCGCCGCCGCCGCAGTAGCCCCCTCGATGTCATTAAAACCTAGGAGCGTTGACGCCATCTGATCCCAATATTCGCGCATCGCTATGTCAGTTGCGGGGTCGTTTTCGGGGATCAGCGCATGGGCCTCGCTCATTTTCTTGAGAGCGCCAAGAGTGTTTGCCGCATTCACGTCGAAAAATGCGATCCGATTGATAACGATCGACCGGACAAGCGGATCTTGAGTTTGTTTCAAAACCGTCTTGAGCGGTCCGGTATCGCCTGTCGGCGAGTTGTAGACCTTGAGCGTCGCGGCGTTAGCATCGGCGAGATTGACGAAACGCCCGTTGCCCTCCTTCTCGGCGATGGTCCGTAGCTGGGCATTCCATTTTTCAAAGCGCCCAACATCTTCGAACATTTCGAATTCAGAGGCGACGAGATGCAAACGCGATAGGCGGTCTTCGCCCCGCCGGTTAAGCGCGTTGCGACCGAAATCTTCCAAAGTCTCGACGGATGCTCCAACCTTGAGCTTCTCGTAAGTGTCGACGAAGCCCATGGGGCTCAATTGGTAAGCGGTAGGCTCTGCCGCGATCGCCCGCGCACCGTCTCCCCCCAACAGGATAATAGCCAATGTGAGGGAGACGAGGGCGCAAATCAGACGCTTGATGGGGTCCACAAAACGCTCCGGCGGGAAATAGGTTTGCGAGGCGATGAAATCGCCTGCATTTCAATGTTACATCCTCTCAATATTCGTAAAAAAAGGAAACTTAAAACTACCATAAGCGGCGCTTGGGGCCGGTTTCACACCTGTAAGACCCTAACTGGCCACAGCTTCCGAACGGCTCAACTCGTCGGCCTCCGCCAACACCCGGCTCATGGATGCGATCAGATCAGACGCATCGATGGGCTTGGACACATGCCCATTACAGCCGGCCTGACGATATTCATCCAGCTGGTGCGTCATAGCGTTCGCGGTCAGAGCCAAGATCGGTGTCGCCTTGCGCCCTTGCTGACGCTCAAACTCGCGGATGGCGCGGGTTGCGGACGGGCCGTCCATGATTGGCATCTGGACGTCCATCAGGACAATATCCCAATCCTGCTCCTTGAACTGTGCGAGCACCTCTTCACCGTTACCGGTCATGGTCACCTCGACACCAAACTGACCAAGCAGCGTGCGCAGCACCAACTGGTTGACGGGATGGTCCTCGGCGGCAAGCACGCGCAATGGGGGTTGATCGCTGTCGACCGCAGGCTCAATGGCCGAAACAATCGGCGCTTCGGGCACATCACCGAGCCGGGCCAGTGGTAGGATCACCGTGAAGGTCGTGCCCTCGCCCTCGACACTCTCTGCCTTGATCGCGCCGCCCATCGCCTCGGCTAGCTCAAGACAGATCGACAGACCAAGGCCGGTTCCGCCAAAGCGCCGCGTGGTCGTGGCGTCGGCCTGCTCGAACTTCATGAAGATCCGGCTCGCAGCCTCAGGTGACATGCCGATGCCGGAGTCCTTGACGGTCAGGACCAGCGCGTCGGCCGGACGGCTCAAGGTCACGTCGACCCGGCCCGACGGCGTAAACTTCACCGCGTTGGACACCAGATTATCGATGATCTGACGCAGGCGCGTCGGATCGCCTTGGTAGAGCCCTTGCGCCTCAGGAAGCACGTTGGCCTCGACCGTTAGTCCCTTGGCCTCAGCCGTCGCCCAGATCGCTTGGCGCGCTGCCGTCAGAACCTCTTGCGGGTTGAAGGGCACGGCCTCGATGGTCAGCTTGCCCGCCTCGATCTTGGCCAGATCCAGCAGGTCATTGAGGATCGCGAGCAAACCAAGCCCCGACTGGCGCAACACGCCGATCCGCTCGGCCTGAATTGGGGTGAGTTCGTCCGCTGAAATGGCTTGGGCGAGGCCCAAGACGCCGTTCAAAGGCGTGCGAATCTCATGGCTGATATTGGCTAGGAACTGGCTCTTAGCCTGATTAGCCTCTTCTGCGGCCTGACGAGCGGCCTCCAGCTTTCTGTTCAAACGGCGCAGGTAAAAGACCGCATAGCCAGCAGCAAGAGCCACAGCAACGGCCAAGCCCGTGGCTAAACTTTCGAGTCTGATGACCGTTTTCTGCAATTGAGAAACATGACGCATGTCCTCCACGTCTGCCTCAAGGGCGGACGTCAGTTGATGGATCGAATCTTGGTGAATTTTCTCTGATTCTCTAGTCTTAGTTTGCCAGAATTCGGTATTTTTCTGCAAAGCCTGCTGCGCTTCACCGTGATTGGCGTGCAATTGAGCTTCGATGAGTGGCAGCAAAACAAAACTGCTCCATTTAGGATCCTTCAGGCTTTGAAGACGTTTAATTTCGTTAAAATCATCCTCTGCCAATTTCGTTTGATTAAGCCGTGCGCGAGCAAGGGCTCTATTCGATAGCGCGTTCGCTTGAAGAAACTCAGGCCGAATAGTGTCGAAATCGACACCGTTCAAACATGCCAGTACCGCCTTCGGACGATCGAAGAAATATTCCAAATCTGCGCAAAAAACTGCGGTTGCCGCTATCACACTAGGATCGCCTGACCGTTGAGCCAATCGATCGAGAGCAACATATGTCCGCCTTGCCAAGGCCTCATCGCCAGTTCGGCC
>CALFYB010000231.1 GCA_937952995.1 uncultured Caulobacteraceae bacterium | reverse complement strand
CGTAGGCGCTCTCCTTCCCTTCCAGGCAGGCGGCGACAAGCTCTTGATCTGTCAGGGCGGTCATCACGCTCAGGATACAGGTCTACTCGGCGGCGCAGCCCTCGGGGCTCTCTTCGGACTCCCGCTTCTGACTCCTCAGCCGACACACCCCTTGGAGGCGTCGATGTCCCGCGATCGACTCGAATCTGCCGCGTTTCTACTGAAGCGATTCGCGCGCAGTAGCGCGGCGGACGCGCGCCGGAGGATCGACGTGGCCGCGCAACTAATGACGATGATCGCGCCGCCCCTACTCGCATCGTTGCGTGTGAACCTATTTCGGCTGATGTTTCGTACGTTCAGTGGCGCGTTGCCGAACTGCCAGAGCGCTAGTGCACCTCCATAGGAACTCGAATGGTTCTGCGTGAACGTGTTGCTCATAATGATTGGAGAAGTGGAGTTGTCCGTTGCAAAATATACAGCGCCACCGTGACAGCACGCGTCGCCAAGCGTATTCCCCTCAAACGCGTTGCCCGTCAGTTCAAACTGCGCGCCCCATGCGGCAATCGCGCCGCCAGCGCAGTCGCCCGCAGCATTTGATTTAAACGTACTTTCACTCACAATCAGCGATAGAGACTCAATCGCCCCGCCAGCACAACCCGCATCATTTGCCTCAAAGAGACTGTTGCGAACCGTCAACAGTGATGCCGGATAGTCTGCCCCATCGCTACACGTCTGCGAGGTAATCGCACCTCCCGTTGATCCAGCCATGTTGTGAGCAAACGTACTCTTGCTGATCACGCCGCCGTTCGCGGCGTTGAGCAACATCGCGCCACCACATTCATTCAGGGCGGAATTCTCTGTGAATGTGCTATTCGTAATCGCGATCGAAGTCTCTCCTTGGATGTACAGTGCTCCCCCGTAGTCAGCCGCATCGTTATTGGTAAACGTGGAGTCTTCAATGACGACCGCTAGATCCTCAACCCCAAGAGCGCTATCAAGGTAGATCGCGCCTCCTCGTGCGGCTTCATTCGGCTCTCCAACCGCGCCAAAGGTGCTCGCGCGAATCGTAAGATTCATGTTGACCAGATTCAATGCGCCGCCCCACACGGCCAAGTTACCGTAGAAGCTGCTCTCCTCAATAATTAGAGTGTGCGCCACGTCAGCCCCATCAGCTTGCAGCGCGCCGCCCATTGACCCAAAGTACCTAAACGTAATGCCGCGAATGGTGAGATCGGCTCCAACGGCATGCAGGAACTGGTAGCCATTGCCATCCAGGACAACATCAGCGCCCGGAGCAGCCGCAATTGTAATGACGGGAAATCCAGAGCCCGATTCGGTAGCGTCAAACGCCGACAGGTTGTTTGCGAAGGTATAGATCAGCATGTTGTGCCGATGAAGATCGTCCAGCGTCTTGGGCACGCCATGCTGGGCCAGGTAGCGCGGCGAGGCGGCCAGCAGGCGGCGGGTTTCCGGATCATCGTCCAGTCCATCGAACAGATTGGCCAACCAGACCGGAATGGTCGTCTGGCAAGAGGCCGCCATCTTGACCAGGCCCTTGAAGTTGGTCACCGGCATGATGCCGGGCAGGATCGGAATGGTGATCCCCGCTGCACGGACCTTGTCGATAAAGCGGCTATAGGCGTCGATATCGAAGAAGAACTGGCTGATGGCGCGGGTGGCTCCGGCATCGACCTTGGCCTTCAGCACGTCGATATCATGGGCGAGAGACGGGCTTTCAGGATGTTTTTCCGGATAGACGCTGACGGAAATTTCGAAGGGCGCGATCTTGCGGATGGCCGTGCAAAGCTCTGTCGCATTGGCATAGCCATCAGCGCGCGGCACATAGGCCCCGCCCAGCCCTTCGGGGGGATCGCCGCGCAGGGACACGATGTGGCGAACGCCCGAGGCCCAATATTGCCGGATCACCTCATCGACCTCTTCGCGTGAGGCATTGACGCAGGTCAGGTGTGCGGCGGGCGAAAGGTTGGTCTCATCCAAAATGCGCTTAACCGTGCGGTGGGTCCGCTCACGGGTCGAGCCGCCTGCCCCGTAGGTCACCGAGACAAATTCCGGCTTCAACGGGGCCAAACGACCGATGCAGGCCCAAAGGGACTCTTCCATCTCGGGCGTCTTGGGCGGGAAGAACTCAAAGCTGACCCGCACGTCGCGGCTGCTGCGCTCACCGGCGCGGGCAATCGGGCCAAGGGTGTCGGTCTCAACGGATGGGGCTTGGATCGGTGAAATAGACATTACGAAACTTTCGAACTCTTACGGTCATCAGGGCTGCGTTTAGCGACCCAAATCTTTACGGTCAGGCCCTCAGACGAGGCTGAGGGCAGGGTGGTCAGGTCTGGCGCGAGCAGTCCCGCCTCCGCCATCCATCGGCCCATCTCATCATCGGAAAAGCCAAGGCGGCGGTGTTGGTGCGCCTCGCGCAGGAACTCCAGCGCATGGGGGGCAAAGTCAATGATCAACAGGCGTCCGCCCGGTGCCACAAGTCGCGCCGCCTCCATGACGGCTGAGGCCGGGTCAGATAGATAATGCAGCACCTGATGAACGACGACCAGATCGGCGCTGCGGTCGGGCAAGCGCGTGGCGAAGATATCGCCGTGACGAAGCTCAACGCCCTCAAGCCCTGCCTCGGTTACGTGCAGCCGCGCGACATTGAGCATCTGCTGCGATAGATCCAGACCGATCGCATCCTTGGCCTTTGGTCCGAGCAAGGCCAGCATCCGACCAGCCCCTGTGCCCAGATCAATCATCCGTTCAAACGGACCTGACCCCGCCGCTGCGATAATGGCCGCCTCGACATTGGCTTCGGACACATAGAGCGATCGGATCTCGTCCCAGCGCGCCGCATTGCGCGCAAAATAGGACTGCGCGTCAGAAGACCGCTCGCCGCGCACGGCATCGAGCCGTTCAGCATCGCGTTGCATTCCAATGTCCGAAGACTCGATCATGTCCAAAACCTGATCGACGAAATGGCGCATGGCCGGATCGGCGGCGACGCGGTAAAAGACCCAAGCGCCATCGGGGAACCGTTCAATCAAACCGGCGTCGCTAAGCAGTTTAAGATGGCGCGAGACACGCGGCTGGCTCTGGTCCAATATCTGACTTAGTTCCATGACCGCCAACTCCTCGTCGGCCAAAAGAGCAAGGATGCGCAGACGCGTCGGCTCACCCGCCGCCCTCAATGCTTCAATTACCTCTTCCGATGTCATGGCGACCATCACATAAAGATATCCTTATATCTTTATGTCTGAGTTTGGCGGCCTTGGCAAGGTGACGCCGAAGACGAGAATGAGGGCGGAGGGCAGCGGATAAAACCTGCCTAACCGTTGCCTCTGATCGCATAGGCGGTTACATCCCTGTCAGCCCCATTTCCTCGATCGTGAAGAGCGCCCGCGCCCCATGGCACAGCAATATATTTTCCAGATGCAAGGCCTGACCAAGGCCTATCCCGGCGGCAAGAAGGTGTTCGAGAACATCTGGCTGTCCTTCTATTCCGACGCCAAGATCGGCGTGGTCGGGGTCAACGGCTCGGGTAAGTCGACCCTGCTGAAGATCATGGCGGGGATCGATAAGGAATTTAACGGCGAGGCCAAGGCCGCTGAAGGCATCAAGATGGGCTATCTTGAGCAAGAGCCGCATCTGGACGATAGCCTCGATGTGCGCGCCAATGTCATCGCTTGGTGCGAAGAAAAGAAGATTTTCGACCGCTATAACGAAGTCGCCACCCTGATGGGCGAGGAATATACCGACGAGCTGATGGAGGAGATGAACGCCCTTCAGGAAAAGATCGACGCGGGCGACCTCTGGGACATCGACAGCAAGATTGAAATGGCCATGGGCGCGCTGCGTTGCGCCCCCGATGACAGCCCGGTCGACAAGCTATCGGGCGGTGAGCGTCGCCGTATCGCTCTGGCTCGCCTTCTGCTCTCCAAGCCGGACATGCTGCTGCTCGATGAGCCGACCAACCACTTGGACGCCGAGTCCGTGGCTTGGTTGCAGCACCACCTCGAAAATTTCCCCGGCTGCGTCATCCTCGTGACCCACGACCGCTACTTCCTAGATCAGGTGACCAAGTGGACCCTAGAACTGGACCGCGGCAAGGGCATCCCCTACGAGGGCAACTATTCCGGCTGGCTGGAGCAGAAGACCAAGCGCATCGTGCAGGAAAATAGCGAGTCCGAGGCCCGCCAGCGCGCCATGACCCGCGAACTGGAATGGGTGCGTTCCTCGGCCAAAGCCCGCCAGTCCAAGTCCAAAGCCCGCTTGGCGGCCTATGAGGAGATGGTCAACCAGCAGGAGCGCGAAAAGCAATCCTTCGCCACGATCCAGATCCCGCCCGGGCCGCGCCTTGGCAATGTGGTCATCGAGGTGACCGACCTTAAGAAGTCATTCGGCGACCGTGTCCTGTTCGATGGCTTGACCTTCAAGCTGCCCCCGAACGGCATCGTTGGCGTCATCGGTCCGAACGGCGCGGGTAAGTCGACCCTGTTCAAGCTGATCACCGGCCAAGAGACCCCGGACACCGGCACGGTGCGCCTCGGTGAGACGGTCAAGCTGGCCTATGTCGATCAGAGCCGCGATGCCCTCGATCCCAACAAGAACGTCTGGCAGGAGGTCTCTCAGGGCCTGGACGTGCTCAAGGTCGGCGCGCGCGAAATCAACACCCGCTCCTATGTCGGCTCGTTCAACTTCCGAGGCGGCGACCAGCAAAAGAAGGTCGGGCTGCTGTCCGGTGGTGAGCGTAACCGCGTCCACCTGGCCAAGACCCTGACCACCGGCGGCAATGTCATCCTGCTCGATGAGCCGACCAACGACCTCGATATCGAAACCTTGCAGAACCTCGAAGAGGCTCTGGAGGAGTTCGCCGGGTGCGCCGTGGTTATCAGCCACGACCGCTGGTTCCTAGACCGTCTGGCCACCCACATCCTCGCCTTTGAAGGCGACGGCCATGTGGAATGGTTCGAGGGCAACTTTGAAGCCTATGAAGAAGACAAGAAGCGCCGTCTGGGTGCCGACAGCCTGATCCCCAAGCGCCTCAAGTTCCAGAAGTTCGGACGCTAAACACACCATGACCAAGCCCGTCGTCGCTCTGACCCACCCGATGCTCAAGAGCCTGGAGGGGCCGCTGTCTCATGCCTATGAGGTCCTGCGGGTTTGGGAGGTCGCCGATCCTCTGGACTGGGCCAAGGGTCCGGGTCAGCGGGCTCAGGCGCTGATTGGCGCGGGCGAGCATGGTTTTGCGCCGGAGTTCTACGAAAATCTGCCCAACCTCGGTCTCGTGGCCTGCGTCAGTGTTGGATATGACGCCTATGATCCGGTGTTCCTGCGCGGGCGCGGTGTCGAACTAACCCATGCTGACAGTCTCAATGCCGACGATGTCGCTGACCAAGCGGTTGGCGCGGCATTAGCCTCTTGGCGTCTGATCCTTGAGGGCGACCGCATGGTGCGCGAGGGGGCGTGGACGCCGTCCTATCGTGGCCCGCTTCGTCCGGCCTTACGGGGCAAGACGGCGGGGATCGTTGGCCTTGGGGCCATCGGTCTGGCCATTGCCAAGCGCTTGCCCGCCTTTGGTCTGGAGATTGCTTGGTGGGGTCCGCGGGCTAAGCCTGATCAGCCTTTGCGCTATGTTGCCGATCTGGTCGAGTTGGCCAAGCAGTCGGATATCCTGTTCGTGGCCTGCCGCGCCGATGCCTCCAATGTCGGCCTGATCAGCCAAGAGGTCATCACCGCTCTTGGCCCGCAAGGCCTGTTGGTCAATGTCGCGCGCGGTTCGGTGGTGGATGAAACCGCCCTGATTGCGGCGCTGAAGTCCGGGGCGCTAGGCCGTGCGGCGCTCGATGTCTATGAGGTCGAACCCACCCCGGCGGCGCGCTGGGCCGATGTTCCCAACACGCTTTTGACGCCCCACACGGCGGGTCAGAGCATTGAGGGCATTCCGGCCATGATCAGCCAGACCTTCGAAAATCTGCGCCGTCATTTCGCGGGCGAGACCCTTTTGAGCCCCGTTCCATAGTCATTGATTTTTCCAATGGGTTTAAGAAATTAAATCGATTAGCCCTTTGCTTTTGGCGGCGGTACTGTTCAAGTCGTCAAAGAGCGCTGGCCGTTATGAGCTGGCACCGCAAAGGGAAGGGAAGAGAAGATGAGCCTCGCAAACAGCAAGACCTTGGAAAACCTGAAGGACGCCTTCGCTGGCGAAAGCCAAGCCAACCGTCGTTACCTCTATTTCGCGCAAAAGGCTGACATCGAAGGCTACAACGACGTCGCCGCTGTCTTCCGTTCCACCGCTGAAGGTGAAACCGGCCACGCGCACGGCCACCTGGAATTCATGGAAGCCGTTGGCGACCCCGCGACCGGCCTGCCCATCGGTGGCACCGAGAACAATCTCAAGGCCTCCATCGCCGGTGAGACCCACGAATATACCGACATGTATCCCGGCATGGCCAAGACCGCTCGCGAAGAAGGTTTTGACGAGATTGCCGACTGGTTCGAGACCCTCGCCAAGGCTGAAAAGTCCCACGCGGGCCGCTTCCAGCGCGCCCTGGACACCTTGGGCTAAACGGAACATGGGCGGCGGGGCGTGATGGCTTCGCCGCCCAATCCATTTGCATCTCCAATCCACGCTCATGATCCAAGAGGCACGCCGTGGCTGATCCTGTGAAACCCGCCCGTGAAGGCAGTTTGGATGCCCCCTTCCGTCACCCGATCGCGTGGCGTGATGAGGCCTTTTACGATCTTGAAGCCGTCGAAAAGGAGATGGAGCGACAGTTCGACGTCTGTCACACCTGCCGTCGCTGCTTCAATCTTTGCGACAGTTTCCCGCGCCTGTTCGACCTGATCGACGAGAGCAAGACCGGGGAGCTGGATAGTGTGGCCAAGGCCGACTATGCCAAGGTCGATGAGGCCTGCACCCTGTGCGACATGTGCTTCCTGACCAAGTGCCCCTATGTGCCGCCGCACGAGTTCGACATTGATATTCCCCACCTGATCTTGCGCTACCGCGCCGCCAAGCGTCGGGCGGGAGAGAAGAATTTCGTCCGCGACCAGCTGGGCATGACCGACCGCAATGGCAAGATGGCCAAGCCGGTGGCGGGGATCGCTAACTGGATGACGGCCCGTAAGAACACCCCGCTGCGCAAGCTGCTCGATGCCATCGCCGAGATCGATGCTGAGGCCGAGCTGCCGCAGTTCCATTCCAAGACCGCCACCGACCTGCTCGCCACCCCCTATGCGCCCGATCCAGCGGGACCGGCGTTCGGCCAGCGCAAGGCCGCGCTCTATGCCACCTGCTTTGTCGACTATAACGCCCCCGATACGGCGGTTGCCGCGGCCAAGGTTCTGGCCAAGCAGGGGGTCGAGGCCAAGCTGGTCTATCCCGAATGTTGCGGCATGCCCCAGCTCGAGGCCGGTGATCTGGCCGATGTCGCCGGACGGGCCGAGCGCGTGGCCAAGGCCTTCGCGCCCTATATCGAACAGGGCTACCAGGTCGTCGCCCTGACCGCGAGCTGCGGCCTGATGATGAAGTTCGAGTGGCCGCTGCTCTTGCCTGAAAATGAAGCGGTGCAGGCGCTGGCCCGCGCCACCCGCGATGTCTGGCAATCGCCGCTGAACCCCATTCGGGAAACGCCTCTGGGGCGCAGAATCTATGCCTCGACCGACCTGTTTACCAATATTACCCGTCGCTATGGCCGCCCGGACTGGGGCCTCGACAGTATCGAGATTGCCGGGAACTCCGTCCCCGTTACCCAGAGGCTCGCCTGGGAAAGCCCCTGGGTCCGGCTGACGCATTTTTCCAGGGAGGCGGGTGCCCTTCACCGGGCAGGCAAGACTGACCCGCAACCCGCCCTGCTGATCGTAGCACCCTTGTCGGGACATTATGCCACCCTGCTGCGGGACACGGTCAAGACCTTCCTCCAGGACCACGAGGTCTACATTACCGAATGGTCGAATGCGCGGGATGTGCCTGTGCTGGAAGGCCGGTTCGATTTTCATGACTATCTGGACCATATCCGCGACATGTTGCGATTCCTGGGTCCCCGCGCCCATGTTCTCGCCGTCTGTCAGCCTGGC
>CALFYB010000230.1 GCA_937952995.1 uncultured Caulobacteraceae bacterium | reverse complement strand
GATTGATAGCCCAGACCTAGCAGCCTTGCGGTCGGCGCACCAAAGGCCAGCGCCCCCAAAGCGTTCATCCCAGCATGGGCCCAGCCACCGTGAAGGAACATCGACGTCAAAAGCGGAAGATACCGGCCCTCGTGGAGCATAACCGGCGCGAACCCGTAGTTCAGGATGAGCGCGGTTTCATCAAAGGCCGTCGTTTGGGCGAGATAGGCTCCCATGATGGCTAGAACCAGAACGACCAACGGCCAAGGGGCCTTGATCGCGGGTTGATTGGGTTCATCCATAATGGTCCACTCCGTCCGGCTAGGCTCGGCCATCAAAGGGGGCGAGCCAGCCTGCACTCTTGGTCTGGGCTGCACCGCCCGCACAATCAAGTCCCTAGCCCCGCGGGCACCTACAAGTCACGGAATTAGGCCGCAAGATGTGACCAATCTTGAGCAATATGATAGTCCTTGAGGTAGAGCAGAGCCCATTGCACTATCGTCATTGGACGGCCATATGGCTGCCTTGTAAGCGCCGCAATGCGCGGTAAAAGGGGCCACTCCCCACCCATTCGGATAGGTTTTCTGACATGACTCGGATCTCTAAATTGGCACTCTTGGCCGGATGCAGCCTCGTCCTCACGGCCTGCGCGAGCGTTGATCTTCCAAAGCTGCCGGTTTCGAAATCATCACAAGAGGGACAGGCCCAAAAGAGCGAACCGGCCAAGATGGCATCCCGGCCAACCGCCGCCATCAAGGTGCGCAATGGCGTGTGGCCACAAGCCTATTCGGACGTCGCTGCCGATCCGGATGTTCGGTTTGGCACCCTGCCAAACGGTATGCGCTATGCCCTGATGAAGAACGCGACCCCAACGGGTCAGGCCTCTATCCGCCTTCGCTTTGACGCCGGCTCCTTAATGGAAACGGACGCGCAACAGGGTCTGGCGCACTTTCTAGAGCACATGGCCTTTAACGGCTCACGCAATGTGCCCGAGGGCGAGATGGTCAAGATCCTCGAGCGTCATGGTCTGGCCTTTGGTGCCGATACCAACGCTTCAACCTCATGGACCGAGACGGTCTATAAGCTCGACCTGCCCAAAACCGATGATGAGACGGTGGATATCAGCCTCAAGCTGATGCGCGAGACCGCCAGCGAACTGACCATCAGCCAAGCGGCTGTTGACCGCGAGCGCGGGGTGGTGCTGTCCGAAGAGCGTACGCGCGACAGCCCGGGCTATCAGGTGTTCAAAAAGAGCATTGGCTTCTTCATGAACGGCCAACTGGCGTCAAAGCGGCTGCCGATTGGCCATGTCGATGTCTTAAAAACCGCATCGCGCGACCTGATCGCGGACTTCTACGGCAAATATTATCGCCCAGAGCGTGCCGTTCTGGTGATCACCGGCGATTTCGATCCCGATAAGATGGAAGCCAAGATCAAGGCGCAGTTCGGCGACTGGACGTCCGCTGGCAAGGCCGGACCTGAGCCAAAGCTGGGACAGCCCCTCAAGCGTGGGCCCGAAGCCATAGTGGTCGTGCAAGCGGGTACGCCCAACGCGCTTCAGATGAGCTGGCGCAAGCCCGCAGACACCAGCGCCGATAGCGTCAGCCGTCGTCAAAGGGAGATGATCGACGCTTTAGGCCTTGCGGTCATCAATCGCCGCCTTGAGGGCATGGCCCGCAGCGCGGTTCCAGCCTTTATCGCTGCTGGCACCGAATATTCCGATGAGGTTCATTCTGCAAAGGGCGCGACGCTCTATGCAAACCTGCAGCCGGAAAACTGGAAGCCGGGCATGACCTCGGCCTATGTCGAACTGCGCCGTGTCCTTAAGTTTGGCGTCATGCAGGACGAGTTGGACCGTGAAATCACTGAAACCCGCGCCGACCTCACGGCCAAGGTTGCACAGGCCAAGACCCGCCGCACCACAGCGCTCGCTAACGAGCTGATCGGATCGGTTGATGACCGCAAGGTGGTCACCAGTCCTCAGCAGGACCTTGATCTGTTTGAACAGACGGTAAAGGGCCTAAAGGCCGATACCGTGTCGACCCACGTGCGTGAAGCCTTTAGTGGCTCGGGCCCACTGATCCTTGTTGCCTCCCCGACAGAAATTAAGGGCGGTGAGAAGGCTGTGCTTGACGCCTTCAAGGAAGCCGACGCTGTTCCCCTCACGGCACCTACGGTCCAAGAGGCTGTGACCTGGACCCACGACAAGTTCGGCACGCCGGGTCAGGTCGTCGATCGACAGGAAATCGCCGATCTCGACACAGTGTTCCTGCGCTTTAACAATGGGCTTCGCCTGACGGTCAAGCAAACCAAGTTCACGCAGGATCAGATCCGCATTCGCGTTCGGATGGGCAATGGCAAGCTTGACCTGCCAAAGGATAAGGACGGTCTCGGCTGGATGCCGGGCTGGGCCTTTACCGAGGGCGGCCTGAGCGACATTACCAACGAACAGTTGGAAAAGCTGTTCACCGGCAAGATCTATAGCAGCGGCCTCGCGCTTGGCGATGATGCAGCGATTATGGACGGTATCACTCGGCCACAAGACCTTGATACGCAGCTTCAACTGCTCGCAGCCTATATCAAAGAGCCCGGCTGGCGGACCTTGGGCGTGCGCCGCGCCAAGAGCATCTATAGTTCTGCCAATGCCCAGTTGGACGCAACGCCCGGTGGGATCATGTCCCGCAACCTCCGACGCCTGCTCTACAATAATGACCGTCGCTGGGCCTTCCCGACCAACGAAGAGATCACAAACGCCAAGGCTGAGGACTTCCGGGCTATGGTCGAGCCGGACCTGACCCAAGGCCCGATTGAGGTCACCGTCGTGGGCGACATCACCGTTGACCGAGCAATCGAAGCGGTCGCGGCCACCTTCGGGGCCCTACCCGCTCGCCCCGATCAGGCCACGCCTGCCGATGGCAAGGTGGTGAGCTTCCCCAAGGCAACCGAAAAGCCCGTTCTCTTTACCCACAAGGGCAGGCCCGATCAGGCCATTGGCTTTGTCGCTTGGCCGACCCACGACTTCGGCAGCAATATGCAGGAAGCTCGCACCTTCGAACTGCTCAGCGAGGTGCTGAACCTGCGGATGACCGACGAGTTCCGTGAAAAGCAGGGCGCGACCTATTCGCCTTGGACCGACTCCGAATCCTCGGAAGTCTATCCTGGCTATGGTTATGTCTCTGCAGGCGTGGAAACACCGCCCGAACGTCTCGCTGGCTTCTTTGCAGACCTTGATAAGATTGCCGCTGACCTTCGCGAAAAGCCCATCAGCCAAGATGAGCTGGACCGGGCCAAAAAGCCTAAGCTCGAAGCCATCGAAAAGGATCGTCAGAGCAACGGCTATTGGATCGGCGTTCTGTCTGGCGCTCAGACCGATAGCTATAGCCTACCAGCAGAACGGTCTCGCGTGGCACAGATTGCCAAGATCACCCCGGCCGACATTTCCGATCCCCAGGAGGTCATCGCCCGCGCCGCCCTTGAGCGTGAAGTTCTCGATATTGATGAACGTGGCGCCGGAGAGAAAGTCGTCCGTCAACGTGTACCAGCCATTGCCGGCGTAGCGAAAATCGAGGCTGGTCGAGAGGCTGGAATAATCGACTGTAAGCCGATCGGTTCCTTCTTGACCATTGATCGAATAAAAACCTGTTGGGGTGACAGTTACTGCATTGTCGCCGCTGTCCGTCGTGCCGGA
>CALFYB010000229.1 GCA_937952995.1 uncultured Caulobacteraceae bacterium | reverse complement strand
CTATACCCTCCTCAATAAACTGTGCGGCTTGGCGACTGAGCGCCCGGGCGCGGCGCGTTAGTGTGCCGCGATGGTCATCAGCTAAGGCCTCAAGACCGGGCTGTGGCATGAGGGGGGTAAGCATCCCTACCTGACCTTGGCTGTTAAGATGTGAAATCAAGAGGGCGCGATGGAGCCCGGACTTGCCGCCTGTACGCGCGGCCTCTGCAATCTTTTCAAACAGATCAAAGCCACGCTCATAACAGCGCGTCACAAGGTCCGACTTGTCCTTCAGATAGTGATAGATGACCGCTTTGGATGCGCCGAGGGACGAAACGATTTGATCCAGAGACGTCGCCTCGATCCCATTGCGATTGAACAGGTTTGAGGCGGTTCTTAGCAACTGTTCAACCTTTAATTCCGCTGCCTCTCGCCGATCAAAGACATTGATGGGACCGGGCAGGAAACTATCGGCATCGAGGGAGCAGATAATGGGCGTGCGCTCTGTCGCGATACCTTGGTCGATCATGGACAGGACCGCACTCAGCAGGCGTTTGCGGTATTTTGGACTGTGGTCTCCGCTCACCCATTGTGGGGTCATCTGGGCCCAGGCCGTGATCCCAAACAGGCATTGGGCGGCGACGTCACTGTCGCAGGGGCGAACACTGCCGTCGGCCATGCCCTCCTTCAGAAAGGCGATCAATCCGTTAGTATTGCGTTCAATGGCGCGGCCGATGATCTCGGCTTGCGAGGCCTCAAGTACGCCAAGATCGTTCAGCACTGCCAAAGGCGGGCGGTCTGGCGCGAGAGCCAAGCTCATGAAGGTTTTGATCTTCTGCCAGCCATTAGGCTCTTGGCTGGCCAAGGCCAGATCGTCCGCAGTGCGTTCACAGGCGCGCTGATAGCATTGAAACACCAGTTCGGACCGGTCATTGACGTAATAATAGATCGAGGCCCTCGCCAGACCGAGGCGCTCGGCAACATCAGCCAGTGAAGTTCCGGCAATACCCTGATTATTGAACAGGGCTGTAGCCCCATCGAGTAGTGCCTCACGCTTTAGTTGGCGCTTAGACGGTCGTCCCCGAACCTTCGCCAGTGGCGCGTCGAACTGCATGCCGCTCGAGGATATCGCTTTAGGGTCAATGGATCCAGGCAAGTCACTATCATCCAATTTTCAGACGCGATTAAACGTCAACATAATCTTGTGTCGAAAAACTTGACAGTCTGGTTTCGACGTGTCGATCTATAGCCATTCTTCAGCGTCGAAGAAATTGGAATCGACGACAGATAAATCGGCTCACGCCCAAACCGCGAAAACAGCGGCATCAGACATCACAGGGGAGACCATCCATGTTGAACTTGAACCCGCTCCAGATAGGCACGCCTTACACACTCAGTTTGCGCGCTGCGGTCTTGGCAACCGTTTCGGCCCTTTCGCTAATGGGCAGCGTTGCTCAAGCGCAGGTAAGTACAGCGCCGGCAGATGGCCTTGTTCCCGAAATCATCGTGACGGCGCAAAAGCGCGAAGAAAATGTCAATGCCGTTCCCATGTCGATTACAGCGGTGACGGGCGAACAGCTTAGGCGTTCTGGCGTCAACGAGGTCCGAGATCTGGTCAAGGTATCGCCGGGCTTCAGCTATGCCGATTCCTATGTTGGCTCGCCGATCTACACCCTTCGCGGCATCGGTTTTAGCGACATCAGCCTAGGCGGTCGTTCGACCGTCAGCCTTTATGTCGATCAGGCACCAATCCCCTTTGCGATTGAGAGCCGAGGCGTCAATCTGGACCTCGAGCGGGTCGAAATTCTCAAGGGTCCGCAAGGCACATTGTTCGGTCAAAATGCGACCGGCGGCGCGATCAATTTCATTGCCGCCAAGCCGACAAAAAGCTTCGCCGCCGGTATTGATGCCAGCTACGGCACCTTTAACGCGGCGGATCTGAGCGGCTTTATCAGCGGGCCCCTGTCCGAGACACTGGGCGCACGTTTGGCCGTCCAGACGATCACGTCCGATCCTTGGCAACGCAGCTACACCAAGTCCGCCGAAAATGGGGCCGACAATGTCCAAAACGCGCGTCTGACCGTGGCTTGGGATCCCAGTGCGCGTCTGAAGGTTCAGATCAATATCAATGGCTCTAATGACCAGTCTGACGTCCAGGCCGGTCAACTGATCGGCATAACCCCGTCGGTTCCAGCGGCCGCACCCTATATTCCGGGCCTATTGACCTACAAATTAGCGCCCGCCAACGCCCGCGCCGCCGACTTCAATCCGGCTGATGACTACGCCAAGAACAACCGCTTCATTCAGGCCGCCGCGAAGATTGACTATCAATTGTCAGACAGCATGACCCTGACCTCGCTGACAGCCGTCAGTCAGTTCAAGCAGGATCAGTTGCAGGATATTGACGGCACCACCCTGTCGAACCTGAACCGTCACACGACCGGCAAGATCGAGTCTCTGTCACAAGAATTACGGCTCGCGGGGGATCTCAACAGCAAGACCCGCTATACGGTTGGCGCTAGCTATGCCGACGATGATGTTCGCGAATCCAGCTTCAACATTCTGGTCCAAAGCAGCCAATCCTTGCTGTTCACCGGTTTTGGCTTGCCGGTCTTTGCCGACTTCGTCGATTCCAACAATCAGAAGTCCAAGACTTCGGCTCTCTTCGGAAGCCTCGACTATCAGCTGAGCGATGATCTGAAGGTCTATGGCGGCGCACGCTATACGCGTTCTGACAATCGCTTCAGCGGTTGCACGGCCGATTCCGGCAATGGCAACACAGCCTTCATTCTAGGGTCGCTTTGGAACTCCTTCCGTCCGGCTCTTAAGCTGCCGTTCAATGCACCGGTCGCTAAGGGCGGCTGCACCACGGCGAATGCCCTCTATGTCCCTGGGCTAGTTGTCGATAGCCTGAATGAGACCAATGTGTCTTGGCGGGTCGGTGCAGAGTGGACGCCGCGCGAGCGGACCTTGCTCTATGCGAATATAAGCACGGGCTATAAGGCCGGTGGCTTCCCCTCGCTTGGGGCCACAGCCGCTAGCCAATATTTACCCGCAGTTCAAGAGTCGGTTGTCGCCTATGAGGCCGGATTTAAGACGACCACAAACGAC
>CALFYB010000228.1 GCA_937952995.1 uncultured Caulobacteraceae bacterium | reverse complement strand
CGCCTTCGATCTCACTGGATTTAACAACGTCCTGGGTAAGGGTCTGTAAGACCGCCTCTTCGCGCAGCTTAAAACCAAGCATCTCCATACGCCCGGTCAACCGGCCCTGTTGGTGGCGCACCCGGGCGAGGGTCTGGGCCAAGATCTCTGGGTTCCACCTAAACCCTGGCCAATCGTCCTGCTGATGGATGTAGTTCATTTTAAATCACCGCACTTTCTGCGGCATTTATAGCCATTAATCACTGCAATGGCAACAATCGCCGCCAATTATGCGGTGATTATGTCAGGTAATCACCGCAACGCCCCAACAGGCCGATGCCGGCAGGCAAGAGCTCAAACCTGGTCTCAATAGAGACGACGCCAGTTTTGGCGATCAGGCGCATCATTTGAGGTCCGTTAGACCTAGGCTTCGATGACCGGATAGAAGGGCTTGCCCCAATCGTGGTCAGGATTATCCATCATGATATCGATGAAGACCGGCACCAGATTGGCTAGGACCGCGGCACCGTCGGTCACCTGACTACGGTTGACCGTGCCGTTCCAAGTGGCTCCGCCATGGACCAGTTGGTTGCGCAGCACATAAAGCCGATCAAATAGCGTGATCAGGATGCGAAAGGTGTTGGTCCGGATCAGAGCATCCGCCGTGATATTCTTGCTCGCAGCCAGCTTGGCTTCCCAGTCTGCGTAACCGGGCATGCCATTATGGTGGTACCAGAAGGGCGCAAAGACATATTGGTTGTCCAAGAGCAGCCGGATCTCTTGCGAGAACCGGTTCCAGACAGCGTTATAGATGCGCTTGTCCCTATCGCGCTCAATCAGCCCCTCAAAAAACGCCCTGAACTCGTCGCGCGTGCCAAAGCCATCATCCTTCAGATCAGCCGCAAAGGCCGCGTTAAAGCTGATCCAAAGAAGGATGAAACGAACGTCGGCATCTTCAGTCTCAAGTTCGGCCCGCTGGAGCCAGCTCAGCGCTCTGTGCGTGCGAAGGCCAAGCTGTTCTGGGAAGCTTTCACGGATGGCGCGCTGTTTTTGTTTGAGGCTTTCGAAACCTAAGGGCTTTTGCGTTGCCATGCGCGCAGTTTCCAAATGCCCTGATCATCACCCCGCCGATCAGGGTGAGCAGCACCCTTATAAAGGCTAGTTATGACTTTGCGCAATTTAGACAGGAGCATCAAGTTAGCGGGTTAAAAAGTTCGGATAGTTTCGATGGGATGCGTTAGGCAAGGACTTGTAAGCCGTGTTTTTTGAACCACTGAGAGGTGAGCTCACAGTGCGTGGCTGGGCCGCCTATGTCACGCAGCGGGGCCAGTTTGTTATTCGCCGTTGCCTTCTAAACGTGACCGCCGCTCATCCAATGTTTCGCCCTCGTAAACCCAATAGAGTGGACCCTGAACCTGCTTTACCGTCCAACCAAAGCGGCCCTTCAGTACCTTCGCTGCTGCAGAACTGGTCGTTGTGATTTCGCCCTCGAATTCGATCCGCCGATCGTCGACAACCTTGGCGGTAAGGTTTTCGTCGCGCGAAAAATACAGTGTTCCGCCAATTGGCACGTCAGCCAGTGAAAAGCGGAATTGCTCTCGCCGGGATTGTTCACGATGCAACGCTTCGAGTTCAACTGGGTCGTCTGCAATTTCCATCTTGGGAGCGGCATCGTTCAGGGCAACTAATTCCAGAATTGCCACCACGCGATCTGGGTTGAGGCGAAAGA
>CALFYB010000227.1 GCA_937952995.1 uncultured Caulobacteraceae bacterium | reverse complement strand
TGATGCGGGCAATGACACGATCTATGGCGACGCTGGAAACGACCTCATTGATGGCGGTGACGGAAATGATGAGATCTATGGCGGCGATGGCAATGACACCATCACAGGCCGCGAGGGTGATGATCGAATTTCTGGCGGCGCGGGCAATGATATTTTGGACGGCGGCGATGGCAATGACACGATCAGCGGCAATGACGGCGACGATGGGATCAATGGCCGTGACGGAGATGACAATCTCTACGGATTTGCGGGCAATGATCAGATCATAGGGGGATCTGGTAACGACACATTACTGGGCATGGAGGGTGATGATGCGCTCGATGGCCAATTTGGAAACGATTACCTGGTGGGCGGCTCGGGCAATGACGACCTCTATGGCGGAGCCGACAATGACAGCTTGGACGGCGGCGACGGCAACGACTTCTTGGACGGCCAGACGGGCGATGATGAGCTAACTGGCGGCGCAGGTAATGATGGGCTGAGTGGCGGTTTGGGTAACGATCAGCTTTGGGGGGGTGATGGCGATGACCGTCTGGATGGCAACGGCGGCAATGACAATATGATCGGCGGTCGAGGCCAAGACAGGCTTGAGGGTGACGCTGGGGCGGACGCCTTCCTCTTTATCGCCCTGACCGACAGCACGGTTTCTGCGCCCGACAGCATCGCCGACTTTAACTGGGCTGACGGCGACTATATCGACCTATCGCGCATCGACGCCAACAGCGCAGTGGCAGGCGACCAAGCCTTTAGCTTTGTAAACAGTTTTACCAAGCAGGCGGGACAAGCGACCCTCACCTATGACACCCAAAGCGACACCTCTACTTTCCGCGCTGACGTCGATGGAGATGGCGTGGCGGACTTTGCGCTGCAGATCTACGGACGGCACGATACGAGCCATGGGTGGGTTTTGTAGGGGCAGGCTCTAGAGAACCTCTCCCTTATTGTCGCACATCCGGCATGGGCGATAATGATTATACAATTACAAACAATAACTTAACTCAAATTCACCGGACCTCGCTTGGCACCATCAAGTGCCCTTCACAAAAGGCCTGCCTAGGGGCCAATCCTTGGGGGGCTTTTTGTTTGGTCTGTGGGGTCGGGGACGCATGGCAAGTGTCCTCGGTCCGACTTCGCAGGGCCTGATCGATTGCGATCTCATCGAGCGTCACAGATAAAAGCGGGCATCACCGGGGCTGATAAGGCGCTTGCCAAGATCTGCGCAGATGTCGGCACAGACCGCGAGACGGGCGCTATGCTGCGGATCAACAGGCAGCAGGATACGCACCATAGACAGCCCCACCAAAAGTAACTCAAGATAAATTTTAAGATTAATTCTACCTGAAGATTATTTAATAGTCTAAACTCTTGAATTAAAACAATAACAAACCTCATTTTGACTGGCTTCGGACCAATTTTAATCTACCTTAAATAAGAACTTTACGCTTTCGAGCTAAGGGTCTTGTGCAGGCTAGATAGGGGAGCGTCCGAATGCTTGAGAATGAACGGGATGATCAAGTCGAGCCTCTTGATGCAGTGGCACTCGATTTCGTCTCTGACGATGCGAGGGAGTTTGCGCCCTCCCTTGGGTTCGAGCACGGGCTGGGGCTGGGGCTGGGGCTCGTACCTAACCCCAAACCTCACTTCACACGCGCTCAAGCCGGTGCTCAGATCGGACGCTCAGCGGCCAGGTGGAGCGCTGATAGCTCTGGCATCACAAATCTTACCTATGCCTTTCGGAGCACAACAGCCAATCTATCTTCGAGTTCGGTCGAGGCGCGGACCTTCACCCGATTTAACGAAAGTCAAATTTCAGCCTTCGAATTAATTCTTCAAGGTTGGTCAGACGTTGCCAATATTGTGTTCACACGGGTTGGAACCGGCACAACGGGCGACGCCGCCTATAGTGATAATGCGTCTATATTGGCGGCGAACTATGTCGATCCTACATCAGCAGGATCAGCTCACGCTTCCCAGCCGTACTATAATAATAGATCTGCCACCAGTGGCGATGGAGATCTTTGGATTCAAGATCCCAATTCCTATAGTAATTCAATTGACTATCTGTCCTATGGTGTCTCTACGATTGCTCATGAGATGGGCCATGGATTAGGATTTAGTCATCCAGGAGCTTATAACGCGACACCAGGCGTCGATATAACCTATAGTGGTTTCGCGGAATATATCGAAGACAGTCATCAATATTCAATAATGAGCTATTTTTCCAGTAGCGAGACTGGTGCAAATCTTCCAGGCCATTCATCAGCGCCTTTGATGGATGATATTGCGGCGGCCCAACGGAAATATGGGGTCAATACAAGCACCCGGACGGGCAACACGATCTATGGTTTTAATTCCAACGCGGACAGGGACTGGTTTGCAGCATCAAAGGATGGCGTTGCTAGGCCCGTTATCTTTTGCGTTTGGGACGCAGGCGGCAGCGATACATTCGACTTTTCCGGTTATTATCAAGACCAGTTGATCGACCTAAATTCCGAACATTTTTCGAATGTTGGGGGCTTCATTGGCAATGTCTCAATTGCCTCTACTGTCACCATAGAAAACGCGATCGGTGGCTCCGGTAATGACACCTTTTATGGCAACAGTGGGATCAACCATATCGAAGGAGGCGGCGGCGATGACGTGTTTTTCGCCGACCCTAGTAACGACGTCCTCGATGGCGGCGATGGGATGGATGTTGTGTCTTTTGCAGGCACCACCAACAACCTTGTTATTGATCTGTCTAGCTTCGTTCTTGATCAGTCTGGCTTCCACGGCTCCATCACCACGCAATTCGGCACCGACACCTTGATCTCGATTGAGGGCTTCATTGGGGGCTCGGCCAATGACCAATTCACAGGCGGAGCAGAAGACAATTATTTTGATGGAGCCGCAGGGAACGACACCCTTATCGGCGGCGCGGGGAACGACATACTGGTCGGTGGGCTTGGGGATGACCAGCTCGTTGGCGGGGATGGCATGGATATCGCCTCCTTTGTCGGCAGCACCACGGTGCTCAATATCGACCTATCCCTCTATTCAGGCTCGCAGACGGTAACAATCACCACCGATTTGGGGACAGACACCCTAACATCAATAGAAGGCATTATCGGCGGGTCAGCCAACGATACCCTAACGGGGGATAACGGTATCAACTACCTCGATGGTGGCCTTGGTGACGACATCATGGCGGGCGGTAATGGTGATGACATCTATGTGGTCAATTCCATTGGCGACAGAGTCATTGAGCTGAACAATCCGGGGACGGACCTCGTTAAGTCTTCGATCGACTATCTATTGCCCAGCTACATTGAAAACCTCACCCTAATTGGCACCGGAAACACTAGGGCAGATGGGAACAGTTTAGAGAATATTATCACCGGAAATTCAGGCAACAACGTTTTACGGGGCTACGATGGTGTTGATACACTGATCGGCGGTTATGGTAATGATTATTACGTTTTAGACTTTAATACTCTAGACACAATTGTAGAAACTGCAGACGGAGGTATAGATACTGTCCAGACCTGGTGGAGCTACACCCTTCCTGAATTTGTCGAAAACCTAATCCTTTCGCCTGGTGCATCGGGCGATCTGACCGGTAACCGGCTCAACAATGTCTTAAAAGGCACTGACACCGCTAATATTATCGACGGTGGGGCGGGTAACGACACGATGAAGGGCCTCGGCGGCGACGACACCTATGTTGTCGATAGTGCGGGCGATATCGTTGACGAAACTAGATTCTCCAACGTGACCATAGCCGGGGTTCTGACCTCTGTGGTTAGCGATGCTGGAGGCATAGACACGGTCCAGGCCAGTGTCGACTATACGCTTGGTGCCTATGTCGAGAATCTGACCCTGACTGGAACAGCGGTCAATGGAACCGGCAATGACGCGGATAATGTCATCATTGGCAACAGTACCGGCAATAATCTGGTCGGCGGTGCAGGCGATGACACGCTCGACGGCGGCGCGGGCGATGATCATCTGACCGGCGGTGATGGCGACGAT
>CALFYB010000226.1 GCA_937952995.1 uncultured Caulobacteraceae bacterium | reverse complement strand
CAGCTATCAGGGCGTAGAGGGCGACACGCTCGCCTCGGCCCTCTTGGCCAATGGCGTTCACCTCATGGGCCGCTCGTTCAAATATCACCGCCCGCGCGGGGTCTTGGGTGCAGGCTCCGAAGAGCCCAATGCGCTGGTCTCGGTGCGCCGGGACAAGGCCCGCTTCACACCAAATCTGCGCGCCACCCAGGTCGAGCTCTATGACGGCCTTGTCGCCCAGAGCCAGAACCGCTGGCCGAGCCTGAATTTTGACATGGGCGCGGTGACGAGCCTGTTGTCGCCCTTCATTCCGGCGGGCTTCTACTACAAGACCTTCATGTGGCCACGTAAAGCGTGGGACCATCTCTATGAGCCCGCCATCCGTGCCGCCGCAGGTTTAGGCAGCGCCCCGACCGAGGCTGACCCGGACCGCTATCTGAACCGCTTTGCCCACTGCGAAGTGCTGGTGATCGGGGCCGGACCTGCGGGTCTGGCGGCGGCGCTGGCGGCATCCCAGTCCGGTGGCCGGGTGATGCTGGTGGACGAGCAGGCCCAGTTCGGCGGTACGCTTTTGGCCGCGACCGACGCGCTGATCGACGACAAGCCCACGCAGGTTTGGCTGGCCGAGACTCTGGCGACCTTGGCGGCCAATCCCAAGGTCACGATGATCTGCCGGGCCAACGCTTTTGGCTATTTCGCGCACAATATGATCGGCATCACTGAGCGCCTCAGCGAGCATCAGGCCCATCCGGCAGCCGGTGCCCCGCGTGAGCGTCTGTGGCAGGTTCGCGCCCGAGAGGTCGTGCTGGCCACCGGAGCGATCGAGCGGCCTCTGGTCTTCCCAGACAATGACCGCCCCGGCGTCCTGCTGGCCGACGCGGCCCGCATCTACCTGAACCGCTATGGCGTGAAGCCGGGCAAGCGGGTGGTCGTGGCCACCGGCCATGATGAGGCCTATCGCGCCGCTTTGGACATGCACCGGGCGGGCGTCGAGATCGCTGCCATTGTCGATGCACGGCCCTATCCGCGCGGCCCTCTGGTCGAGGCGGCCAAGGCTGCCGGCCTGAAGGTCAAGGAAGGTCATGCCATCACCGGCACAATCGGAGAGCTTCGGGTCAAGGGTGCCTATATCGCTCCGATCATTGCCGCCGGTAAGGTTGGTGACACTGAAACCTTGACCTGCGATGCCGTTTTGATGTCCGGCGGCTTTACGCCCAGCGTTCACCTGTTCTCGCAGTCGCGCGGCAAGGTGGTGTGGGACGAGGCCCTGGAAACCTATCTGCCGGGTCAATCGGCAGAGGCTGAACGCTCGGCAGGCGCTTGCCGGGGCAAGTTCGGGCTGGCGCAGGCCTTGGCCGACGGCTTTGCAGCGGGGGCCGATGCGGCCCGTCATGATGTGACCCAGACCTTTGCCGTCGAGGCGGTCGAGGGCGATCCCAAGGGCGTGGTCGGGGCCTTGCCTCATAATCGCGGCAATGGGGCCAAGGCCTTCATCGACTGGCAGAACGACGTCACCACTAAGGACTTGAAACTGGCGGTGCGTGAAGGCTTCCAGTCCATCGAGCATATCAAGCGCTACACCACCACGGGCATGGCGACCGATCAGGGCAAGACCTCGAACCTGAATGCGCTGGGCGTGATCTCCGACGCGCTGCACCGGCCTATTCCGCAGATCGGCTTGACCACCTTCCGCATGCCCTACACGCCGGTGACCTTCGGGGTGCTGGCGGGTATGGCGCGGGGCGACCTGTTCGATCCGATCCGCACGACGCCGATCCACGACTGGGCGGTAGAGCAGGGGGCAGTCTTCGAGGACGTGTCGCTCTGGAAACGCGCTCGTTTCTTCCCGCAAGGGCGCGAGGATATGGAGGCGGCGGTTCGGCGCGAATGTCTGTCGGTGCGCAAGGACTGCGGCATTTTCGATGCCTCGACCCTCGGCAAGATCGAGGTGGTCGGCCCCGATGCGGCGGAGTTCATGAACCGCATGTACATCAATGCCTGGACCAAGCTGGGCGTTGGCAAGTGCCGCTATGGCATTCTGTGCCGTGAAGACGGCTTTGTGACCGATGACGGCGTGGTCGGGCGCATCGCCCATGACCGCTTCCATGTCACGACCACGACCGGCGGCGCGGCGCGGGTGCTGGGCATGATGGAGGACTATCTCCAGACCGAATGGCCAGAGCTGAATGTCTGGCTGACCTCGACCACCGAACAGTGGGCGGTGATCGCGCTGCAAGGCCCCAAGGCCCGCACCATCCTCGAAGGTCTGGTCGAGGGCATCGACCTGTCGCCTGAGGCCCTGTCCCATATGAGCCTGACCGAGGGCAAGATTTGCGGCGTGCCGACAAGGCTGTTCCGCGTGAGCTTCTCCGGCGAATTGGGCTTTGAAATCAATGTGCCCGCCGAGCATGGCCGCAAGGTCTGGGAAGCGATCTGGGCGGCAGGCCAGCCTCACGGCCTGACCCCTTACGGCACCGAGACCATGCACGTGCTGCGGGCCGAAAAGGGCTTCATCATTGTCGGCCAAGAAACTGACGGCACGGCGACGCCGGATGATGTCGGCCTGACCTGGGCCGTGGGTAAGGCTAAGCCGGACTATGTCGGCAAACGCTCGCTCGCCCGTCCTGCTATGGCTGATCCCGCTCGCAAGCAACTGGTCGGGCTTCTAACCAAGGACCCCGCCGTGGTGCTGGACGAAGGGGCTCAGATCATCGTCACGCGGGGGCAAACCCCGCCGATGAAGCTGATGGGCCATGTGACCTCGTCCTATCACAGCGCCGTTCTGGGCCGCTCCATTGCCTTGGCGATGGTCAGTGGCGGACGGGCGCGCGTGGGCGAGACCCTCTATGTGCCCATGCCCGAGGGCGACATCGCGGTGACGGTAACCTCGCCGGTCTTTTATGATCCAGAAGGAGCGCGGGTGAATGGCTGATCTGATGACCACTGCCCCGGCCATGGCCCGCCATGTCCTGCGCGGCCGACCCGAAGCCCTGTCGGCGGCGGAGGGGGCGCTTGGCTTTGCCTTGCCGCGTCAGGCCTGCCGGTCTGCGAGCCTGAACGACACCCACGCCCTTTGGCTTGGCCCAGATGAGTGGCTGCTGCTGTCCGCGCCGGATGCGGGCCTTGGCGACCGGCTTGAGGCGGCTATGGGCCCCCATCCCCATTCGCTCGTCGAGGTCTCCGACCGCCAGATCGGCCTCGTAGTCGGTGGTCCAGAGGCCGAAGCGGTACTATCGGTCGGCTGTCCGCTGGATCTGGATCAAGCAGCCTTTCCGGTCGGCATGTGTACTCGCACGGTCCTGTCCAAGGCCGAGATTGTCCTGTGGCGAACCGGGCCGCAAACCTTCCATCTGGAGGTTTGGCGCTCGTTTGGGGCCTATTTGCGTGACTTCTTGGCCGCCTCGGCGGTGGTTCCGGTCGCTGACTGAATGGCGCAAGATCCCAGCAAGATGACGGACTCTAAGTCCCCGCAGCGCCCGCCGCTGCGGATCGGGATCATATTGGCCAACAACTTCACCCTGTCGGCCTTCGCCCTGTTCGTGGACCATCTACGATTGGCGGCGGATGACGGCGACCGCAGCCGCCCGGTTCGGGCCCAATGGTCGATCATGGCCAGCCGTCCGGACCCCATGCGCGCCAGCTGCGGGGTCATGACCTCGCCGACCAGCAACTTTCTTGATCCGCGCGAGCTGGATTATGTCGTCGTGGTCGGCGGCGTTCTGCATGGCGGCAGCCAGATCAACGAGGCAACCGAGCGCTATCTGCAAAAGGTTGCCGATGCCGGGGTCAAGCTGATCGGCATGTGCACCGGCAGCTTCATCCTGTGCCGCGCGGGCCTGATGAAGGGCCGCACGGCCTGCGTCAACTGGTACCATTATCAAGATTTCCGCGATGAGTTCCCCGATCAGGCCGTGGTCGCCGACCGTCTGTTCGTGGCTGATGGCGACCGGATCACCTGTGCGGGCGGAGCCGGGACCGCTGATCTGGCTAGCTATCTGATCGAGCGCCATATCGGATGGTCGGTGGCCCAGAAGGCC
>CALFYB010000225.1 GCA_937952995.1 uncultured Caulobacteraceae bacterium | reverse complement strand
CTAGAAGAGCCACCCTACGAGGATGATGATCTAGAGCATGAGGAATGGCTCGGGGATGAAGATGATGATCCCGATGACGTACCCTGGAAGCCCTGACTGAAACAGCGCGGTTCGCTAAGGCTCGCGGCCGACGCTGGTAAAGGCATGTCCGATGGGCTCGGTCAGATAGGTCAGGGCTGTGCGCTTGCGAAGCGGTACGATCACCTCAACATTCAGGCCCGGCCTGAGGTCAAACTGGCCCTTAGCCTTGCTGATCTTCAGCAGTTCCGCTTCGGGGATACGGACTTCGATATTAAAGAACCGTACCCGCGACTTCTCATCGACAAAGCTGTCGGCGGAAACATCAGATACAACCGCTTGAAGCACGGGTGCCTTGCGGTCGTGGAAGACGCTGAGGCGGATTTGAGCGGGCATGCCGATGTGGACCTCTGCCGCATCCGAAGGCCGCAGCATGGCATCAATCACAATACCGCGGTCCTGAGGCACGATGTCCATCAGGTGCTCACCAGCCGATACAACGCCGCCGACTGTAAAGATTTTGAGCCCAACAACACGGCCGCTTGCTGGGGCCTTGATCGAGGATTGAACAACGATCTCTTTGGCGGCAGACCACTTGGGTAAGCGATCGACCAGACGCGCTTCGGTGGACGCCATCTCGTCCGAAATGGTTTCTAGGACCTTTTGCCGAGCGGACAGGATCTGGCTGTTGATCTCGGCCATTGCAGAGATGTTTCGGCTGATCTCCGTCTCATTGCGGCTGGTTTCGCCGTCAAGCTGAGCGGCGACCCGCTCAGTGCTGCGCACCCGATTGGTCGAGACATAACCGTCGACCGCGAGCTTTTTCAGGCCATCCAGTTCCGCGCCGACAAGGTCCTGTTGCTTGCGATTAAAGCCAATCTGACGAGCCAAACCGTCATTTTGCACCCGATATTGCTCAAGGCGCTTTTGAAGGACCGAGGTTGCGGCTGAGTTGGACTGCGCCCGAACGATCGCATAGTGCCGCTGCTCGGCCATGGCGACATCCGCCAAGGCCTTGTCACGTCCGATGAGAGCGGCAAATTCTGGCGGCGCATCGAAGCTCACCTGCCCCGCGCTTTCCGCCTTCAGGCGCGCGCGCTGGGCCAACAGAGAGATCACCTCCCCCGCCAGACTACGCTCCATCGCATCGGTATCGGGCGTGCCAATCTTAGCAGGACCTGATCGCGCTTGACCGTCTGACCTTCGTCGACATTCAGCTCTGTAACCACACCGCCATTGCGCGGCTGAACCGCTTGGCGATTGCCCGCGACGCTGACCACACCCTCGGCAATGGCCGCAGCATCCAAAGGAGCCAAGGCAGCCCAGCCCAGAAAGACCACAAAGAACAGGCCCGCAATGACCGAGCCGAGCCATATTTCAAGACGCGGTGAATGGGCACCGCCACTGTTGATTTCGGCCCAGAACGCCGCCAATTTTCCGCCCCTAGCCATCACGCTTGCCCCACTGGACGGCGAAGGTCGACAGGCTTGGCCTCTGGGGCCGTGACCCCGCCCATGATCTCGTCTCGTGTGCCTTGGCGCTCGATCGATCCACCATTGAGCACAATCACGCGGTCGGCATTTTGTAGCATGGAGGGCCGATGGGCGATGATCAGGACGCTCGCACCAAAGGCCTTGGCCTCGTTCATAGCCGCGATCAAGGCCATTTCGCCGGGCGTATCGAGGGCGGAATTGGGCTCATCGAGCACCAGAACCTTCGGGTTACCAAAAAGGGCGCGCGCCAACGAGATACGCTGCGCCTGCCCAACCGAAATCCCCTCACCCGTGCTGGACAGCATGGTGTTGTAGCCATCGGGGAACTGTAGGATCATCTCATGCACACCCGCGCGCTTTGCGGCCTCAACGATCTGGGCATCGAGCGCGGGGTGGTCGGCCTCGGTTGCGGTTGAGAAGCGGGAAATATTCTGGGCGATGGTTCCGGCCAGCAGCATGTTGGTTTGCGGCATATAGCCAAAATGGGCTCCGAGAGCGTCGGGGTCCCAGTCGCGATAGGTCGCACCATCAATTCGGATATCCCCAGCATCGGGCTTTAACGCTCCGACCACCAGCTTTGCAAAGGTACTCTTACCCGCACCGGATGGGCCAATGAGACCAACAATCTCGCCCGGTGACAGTTGGGTGGTGATGGATTTGAGGATCATCGGGCCACCACCTCGCGCCCGATAGAACAGGCCCGTGACCGTGATCCGCCCCGTCGGCACCGGCAGGGCCAGCGGTTGATGGGCCTGTTCGGGATTGTCCGCGAACAGATCGCTGAGGGTCTGAATGGCGGCCCTAGCCTGGTTCAAGGCAGGCCAAGCTGAGGCCACCTGTTCCAAGGGCTGAAGCGCGCGGCTGAGCAAAACAGAAGCCGCGATAATCGAGCCGACTGTAATGTGTCCCGTGACCGCCAGCCAACCGCCAAGTCCAAGCGCTGCCGACTGCAGCAGGGTGCGGATAAACTTACCCAAGACGGAATATTTAGCGGCCTTGATCTGCTGGTCCGCGGTCGCGTCGATAACTCGGTTTCGGTCTGTGATGAACCGCGTCTCTAGGCGCTTTTGCATGCCCATAACCCGGATCACTTCAGACTTGGACAGGAGGGCATCGAGATTGCCATAGGCGCGCGTCATGGCCTGATGATTGGTGGTCGCTGCCGCGCGGGCACTGCGGTCATTAAGTATCGAAAGCCCAATCAAAAGTAGGCCGCCAACCACAACCAAACCCGCTAAAGCCGGATGGATCAAAAACGCCGCCAACAGATAGATCGGGGTCCATGGAATATCGAACAGGGCCAACATGCCGCCCTGCCCGGCGATGGTTTGCCTCAGCGTATCGAACTCTCGTAGCGCTTGGGTCCCCGCCCCCTTCGTCCCCGTCCGGCTTTGATCCGCATTGAGCCGATGGACGACCTGACCGGCCAACTCATCATTGAACCGCAGCGCCGCCCGCACCATCAACCGAGACCGCATAAGGTCCAAGCTATAGAGCACCGCCAAGGCCAACAAAACCACTAGGCTAAGCCAAAAGAGCGTCAACAGCCCCTGCGATGGCACCACTCGGTCATAGACCTGCATCATATAGAGGGTGGGAGCCAAATAGAGGAGGTTGATCAGCGCACTGAACAGCACCGCAAAGCCGATATGACCTGAACACCGCTTGAGGGCCGACCGCACAAGGCTCAGAAATTCAGGCTTTGGCATCGGACCCATGGGTTTCAAAAACTGGCTGTGAGCCCGTTGGCAACACTATGGCGGTTTTTAAACCACCTTCTCCTAATATTCCATCTACGCCTTGATCACGCCGATCCGCTACAACACCCACCCATGGCTCGTATCCTGCTGCCCGTTGATCTGCAGCACGAAGTCCGCCACGCCGTCTCCGTCGACGTCAGCGCTGAAGGTTGAGGTGTTGGAGGCCGCGTCATAGGTCAGGGTGGCTTGGCCCGCCTGCTTGGTG
>CALFYB010000224.1 GCA_937952995.1 uncultured Caulobacteraceae bacterium | reverse complement strand
TTTCCGCGAGCACGCCATGCGGAAGTATTTGGCAGATGATCGATACAGTAAGTGTCAGGCCACACCATTTGTTTGGGGTTACATCATGGCTGACGGCTCAGTCTATGGGTGTAGCGCCTACCTGCTGGATAAGCGATTCGAATATGGCAACATAAACGATCAAACCTTTCAGGAAATCTGGGAGGGCGATAAGCGCCAGCAAAGCTTCCACTATGTAAGGCACCAGCTGGACATCAAAGAATGTCGCCGCAACTGCCGAATGGACGAGGTGAATCGCTACCTTCACAAGTTGGTTGAGAACAATGTTCCCCACGTGAATTTCATCTAGAAAAGACGCATAAGTGAAAACACTCGTTACAGGCGGCTGCGGCTTCATTGGTAGCCATCTCGCCGAACAATTGCTGTTGCAGGGGCATGAAGTCACCATTTTGGACAACCTGTCCTGTGGTCGTCTGGCCAATGTTGCTTCGTTCGACAATCACCCGATGCTGCGTGTGGTCACTGCCGATATCGTCAACCGCGAGCAGATCATTGATGCCTTCACCGACATCGACTGGGTGTTCCACCTAGCCGGAATTGCCGACATTGTGCCCTCGATCGAGCGGCCAGATACCTATTTCCAGAACAATGTTGTTGGGACGCTGAACGTTTTGCAGTGCGCCCGGGATGCTGGCGTGAAACGCTTAATCTACGCGGCTTCCTCTTCGAGCTATGGCATTCCTAGCCAATATCCAACGCCGGAAACCGCACCGATCGAGCCCCAGTATCCCTACGCCCTGACCAAGTATATGGGCGAGGAGCTGGTGCTCCATTGGGCGCAGGTTTACAAGCTGGCGGCTGTCTCGCTTCGTCTGTTCAATGTCTACGGCCCCCGTTCGCGAACCTCAGGAGCCTATGGCGCGGTGTTTGGGGTTTTCTTGGCTCAGAAGCTGAAGGGGAAACCATTTACCGTGGTTGGTGACGGCCAACAGACTCGGGATTTCACCTATGTGACGGACGTTGCCAACGCCTTTGTGCAAGCGGCTCAGTCAGAGGTGAGTGGCGAGGCCATAAACGTTGGGAGCGGCAATCACTACAGCGTCAACTATTTGGTGAGCCTGCTAGGCGGTGAGAAGGTGCATATCCCCAGGCGTCCAGGCGAACCTGATTGCACCTTTGCCGACACGGCCAAAATCAAACAACTGCTTCCCTGGAGCCCCCAGGTCAGTCTCGAACAGGGCGTACAAAATATGCTGGATGTGATCGAGAACTGGCGCGACGCGCCGGTCTGGGATCCATCCAACATCGAAAGCGCAACCCGTACCTGGTTCAAATATCTGGGCCGTAATTCATGAGATCACATCGGTAAGCGAGTGCGGTGGGTCTGTTTGCCGCTAAAATGGCCCCTGAAACCAATCTCCAGGCACATCATGCGGATATTGGCGCGCGGCGGCCAAGGAGGCTGTCTCCAGATTGCGACCCACCAACTGAGTGATCGCTGCTGCAACATGCTCCGCGCGGACATGATAGCCTTTTGTCAGTGCCGGGCTGGTGGCCTCAGGCACGTCTGGCATGGCAAGACGCATTGGCGCGACCCGAAGATCTGGCCAGCAGCGGGTGACGATATGAGCGATGATTTCGCCCGCGATACCGCCGGTCTCATGGCCCCCGTCTAACACCAGCAGACGGCCAGTGCGCCGGACGGACGCCTCGATCATCTGCCAATCGATGGGGCGAAGGCTGCGCAGGTCGATCAGATCACAAGACACGCCCTGTTTGGCCAGATGGTCGACGGCGTGGACCGCCTCAAGACTCATCAGCGACATGGCCACGACTGTGACCTCTGTTCCTGAGCGCATCAGGCTGGCCTTTCCAATCGGCACCCGGTAGTCGCCCTCTGGAACCTCACCTTTGACATTGTGCAGCCAGCGATGCTCCAGAAAGATCACAGGGTCTTCACCAAAGATGCTGCTCAAAAGCAGACCCTTGGCGTCGGCCGGTGTGGTCGGGCTGACCACGCACAGACCCGGTATTTGCGCGAACAGCGCCTGCAAGTTCTGGGAATGGGTCGGCCCCTGCCCCCAGCCACGACCCAAGATCATGCGGATCGTTATGGGAACGGACCGTTTACCGCCAAACATGAAGCGCCATTTGGCTGCATTGTTGATGATCTGATCCAAAGACAGGAGGGCAAAATCGAGACGCTGGTGGGTCAGGACCGGGCGCAAACCGCCGAGTGCCGCTCCAATCGCAATGCCGGTCATGGCATTTTCTGAGGTCGGCATGTCAAAGACTCGCGAGGGTCCGTGGTCCTTATGCAGATCCAGCGTGGTGCCAAAGACGCCCTTTGGATCGGGCACACCCAGCCCATAGACGAGAACCGAGGGGTCTTGGGCCAAGGCGACCGAGAGGCCATCTCGAATGGCCTGCGCATAGGTCATCGATGGTATGACACGACCTCCTTCGAATAGAGATCGGTGAAGGCGTCAGAAGGCGGGGGAAAGGGTGACTTTTCGGCAAAGACAAAGGCCTCTTCCACCTCAGCGCAGATTTCCTGCGTCACGGCATCGATCCACGCCGGGTCAATTGTTCCGTCTCGCTGCAAGGCCAGGGTCAGTCGTGGTATCGGATCCTTGGCCTTCCAAGCCTCAAACTCTGCCTCAGATCGGTAGCCAATATTGTTGTCATACATCGGCCCGCAATGTTCGCGCCAACGATAGGTGGCCAGTTCTATAAACTGCGGGCCTTGGCCATCGCGCGCGCGGTCAGCAGCGGCCTTAATAAGGTCGTAGCTTGCCAAAACGTCGTTGCCGTCACCCGATACCGAGGTCAGCCCCAACGCGTCGGCAGTGTTGGCCAAGGATCGGCCTGAGGGCTGTCTGACCTCAAGAGGGGAATAGACCGAATAGAGATTGTTCTCGCAGACAAACAAAACAGGAAGCCGATGGACGGCTGCAAAGTTCGCGGACTCATAAAAGACGCCAGTTTCCATAACCGCGTCGCCCATAAAGACACAAACGATCTCCCCCCTTGCCGCAATCGCGCGCGACAGGGCAAGTCCCACCCCTACCGGAACGGTTCCGCCCACAATCGCCGTTGAACCCATAAACCCGACCGCTTCATCAACAAGGTGCATCGAGCCGCCCTTGCCGCGCGAACAGCCGGTGACCTTTCCGTAGATCTCGGCGATCATGGCCGCAAGATTACCGCCCTTTGCCAGATAGTGAGCGTGGGCCCGATGGCCGCTCACGGCCATATCTGTGGCCATCAGAACAGCGCCGGCCGCCGCAGCCGGGGCCTCTTGCCCAATCGACAGGTGTGTCGGGCAGCGCATCTTTTGCTCGCTATAGCGCTCAGCGATGGTCTCCTCGACGGCCCTTATCCGCATCATTTCTCGTAGAAGGTGGCGGGAAAGATCTGGGCTCATGGGATGAACCAGAAATAATCGCCGGTATAGCCGATCTGATCAAAAAAGGCCTTCCAGGTTTCTCCATGCATGATCGTCCGGGCCGTGAGGTTCCACGCCTCCATCCGCTGGCGTTGATCCTCGTCGAAATAGGCATCCACCGTGATGAAGGCCCCACGGATTGCGACCCGCTCAATTTCTTTTAGCGCCCGAGCACAGTCCGCCTCGACAAGATTATGGATCGTGTTGATCGAGATCACGACGTCAAAGGACTTGTCGGCAAAGGGCAGAGAGACAGCGTTAGCGACCTGAACATGGCCCCGCATATCGTCCATGGCATTGGCGATGGCATAGTCAGACACGTCAACACCCTTAACCACCAATCCCGGGATCGCGGCTGCCATGTCGTGCATCATAAAGCCCTTGGCGCAGCCGACATCCAAGACCCTGTCCCCGGCCTTCAAATCAAAATGGTCTCGAAAGGTCGGTATGACGGGGGTCCAAAAGCGCGGATTATAGGAAAAGCCGCCATAGCCATGGGAGCGGTCACCGTCGAAAAAAGCTTGGCCAAACTGTCGTGCCAAGGCGCGGTCGGCTTCCGTCTTCGACTGGCCCCGTTCTTCGACATTGCGCTTGGTGCGCGGATAGTTTGCGAGCAGATCGATTTCCTGACCCATGGTCCGTTTCACGCCTTATGCACATAGGATTGGGGAAGGGATTGTAAGGTCGAGAGGTTGGCGTCGACCCAAGAGATGGTCTGCTCAATGCCCTGCTCAAGCGAAACCCTATCGGCCCATCCCAGCTCACGGCGGATCTTGTCGCTATTGAGTTGATAGGCGGCATCCTTGCCGACCCGCTCGCCCACGACTTCGGCGACCGCTTCAAGCTGGGTGCCCATTCTATCGCAGATCAGCTCTACCAGTTCGCGGATGGTGATCTGGCGCGGTGTCGAAATGTGGTAACTCTCGCCGTCCCGGCCATGGAGCGCCACGCGCAAGGTGGCATCTGACACATCATCCATATGGATGAAGGACCGCTGAGACGTCCCTCCCCCATGCAGCATCAGCTTGGTGCCAGACCGGATGCAAAGGATGGTTCGAGGAATGATGCGGTAGAGCTGCTGACCGGGCCCGTAGACATTAGCGGCCCGGGTATAGACGACCGGAAAATCATAGGCCGCATGAAAGGTCCGCAGGCTCATATCCGCCGCCGCACGCGATACCGCATAGGGCGTGCTGGGATTGAAGGCCGCGCTCTCTGTGACATCGCCAGAGGTGCTGCCGTAAACCTCTGGTGTTGAGATATGCACATATCGCTTCAAGAACGCCATCTTACGAAGGGCGTCGTGCAGGCGCACCGTCGAAACAAGGTTGGTCATGAACCAATGGTCTGGATTGGCCCAACTCTCCGCCACCATGCTTTGAGCCGCAAAATTGACCACATAGGCGGGGCGTACTTCGGTGAGCAGGTCACAGATCTCAGTTAGGTCCCGGTTCAGATCGAGCTGATGGAACGTGAACTGACCGGGTGCCGGCTGCCAGCGGTAAGGCAGAAGGGCATCGTTAGGCTGCTCCGATCGGCTAATGCCGATGACCCGGTAGCCCTTACCAAGCAGGTGGCTGACAAAGCTCGCCCCCGAGAAGGAATTGCTGCCAATGACGACAAAGGTGGGTTGTTCGGACACGCCGTCAGGCCTCCAGGGCCGTCTGCTGCATCAGCCACTGCATGACCATGTGCCCCACGATCAGTTGAAGATCCTCGCTGATTTGCATGTCATCGATGGCAAAATGGATCGGAACATCAACCATCGCCTTGGCCTTACCGCCGCTATAGCCAAGGATGCCAAAGGTCTGCATGTCACACGCCTTGGCTGCGTCAACCGCCTTCAAGATATTGGGTGAATTGCCGCTTCCCGACAGGACGAGCAACAGGTCCCCCGGCTGTCCAAAGGTCTTGAGCTGAAGCGAAAAGATCTCGGAATAGTCGGTGTCATTGGCCAAACAGGTCAAGACCGCTGAATTGGCTGGAAGCGCATGGGCACGGACACCGGCAGACCGCCCGCCAACCGCGCCATAGACGAGATCATTGGCCAGATGGATGGCATTTCCCGCACTGCCGCCATTGCCACAGAGATAGACGCTGCGACCCGTTTTCCAGCAGTCCAGTAAGGCAATAGCAAGGGTCTCGACCGGCATAAAATCCGCCGTGGCGAGAACCGCCTGAATCTTTTGGCCATAGAGTGCGAAGGTTTGAGCTGGAGAAAGTGGGGCCGTCATTGGGATATAGCCTTCTGCATCCAACGAAGATTGTGCCAGCGGTCCTGATCCTTCAGCACGCCGCGCTGGTAAGTCGCGACAATCTCGCTGATCGCATCGTCAATCGTCTTGCTCGGCTTGAACCCCGTCGCCAATAGCCGGTCTGAGTTTTGGCGATATGAGCGAGGATCATTTGAAGGCGTGACGATGATCTCGGCCGGAATGATCCGCGTGACCCGCTCGGCAATGTCGCGGATCGACACATTCTCAAATCCGGCATTGTAGACCCCGGTCACCTGCGGATTGTTCAGCAAGAAGACATAGAGGTCAGTGATGTCATCAATATGGATATTGGGCCGCACCTGATCGCCGCCAAACACCGTGATGCGCCCGTTCGTCAGGGCCTGCATAGTCAGCATATTGACCGACACATCCAAGCGCATCCGAGGGCTGACGCCGCAGACCGTCGCTGGGCGCACAATCTGGACTGCCATGTCCCCCGCATAGCTGAGCAAGACCCGCTCAGCGACCATCTTGGTCTTGTTATATTCCGTCAGGGGTTCCAGCTCGAGATCTTCGGTGACGTCAGGTTCCGACTTGACCCCGTAGACGCTGCCGGACGAGGCATAGATGAACTGTCCCACGCCGTGGCGCACGGCGCGATCAGCAAGGCGCATGGTCGCCAGCGCACTAATTTCCCATGTCAGCTTGGGATCTAGGTCCCCGCAAGGGTCATTTGCCACAGACGCCAGATGGATAATCGCGTCCATGCCCTTCAGAGGAATGGAATCGGTATCGCGCACATCGCCTGCAACAACGGTCAGGTTCTCGTGCGGTTGAAGCTCATTGCCAAACCATTGGATGTCAAAGGCGACGACCAGATCGGAAGAGCGTCGTGTAGGGAAAG
>CALFYB010000223.1 GCA_937952995.1 uncultured Caulobacteraceae bacterium | reverse complement strand
TGCTCGGCTCTGCATGGGCGCAAGGCGTGCCCAGCACCGTGGTCAACACGCCGCAATTGCGTGCTGAGTTGGTCGCGCACGCACCACAAGGGGTGCAAGCAGGTCAGCCCGTGTGGGTGGGCTTGCAGCTCACACACCAGCCCGAGTGGCACACCTACTGGCGCAACCCTGGCGACTCGGGCCTGCCCACCCAAATTGAACTCAACCTTCCGGCAGGCATTACAGCGGGTGAGGTGAAATGGCCACTACCGCACAAGCTTAAAGCGGGCAACCTCACCAACTACGGCTACGACAAAACTGTGTTGCTGGCCGTTCCACTGACGGTTTCAAAACAATACAAGCCCAACGCCTCGCAAACGCTTGACCTGCAAGTGCGTGCCAATTGGTTGGTGTGCCGACTTGAATGCATCCCGCAAGAAGGTGACTTCGCGTTGCGCATTCCCGTCAACAGCAGCTACGCACCGCAAGCCGCGGCGTTTGACGCATTGCAAGCCCAAGAACCCCAAACCATATCGAACGTCAAAGCCACCACCAGCTTTGATGCGCAACGGTTGGCGCTGAAAGTGAGTGGTCTACCAGCGGCGATACACGGCCAAACCTTGAGCGTGTTTCCAAATGCGCCCGAGGTATTGGAATCCGCCGCTGAGCAACACCCACGGGCCAGCCAGTCGTGGCAAGACGGTGTGTGGACCGTGCAGCTTCCACTGAGCAATTTGCGTTTGAACGATCCGAAAGAACTGAGCTTTGTCCTCACGGCGGGTGAAGGCGCTGCGCGTCAAGGCTTTGAAGTGCTAGCCACCGTCTCGCAAGCATGGCCTGCTGTGTCAGAGCTACCGACGGTCACAACGCCCGCCGTCGCACCTGCGGTTAGCGATGAAGGTGCTTTGGGTTTTGTCTTGGCTTTGCTAGGCGCATTTATTGGCGGCCTCATCCTCAACCTGATGCCTTGCGTCTTCCCGATCCTATCGATGAAGGCTGCGGCCTTGACCGCGCATGGCGGCGAGCATTCCGATGCCAAGGGCCAAGGACTGGCCTTCTTGGCCGGTGTGGTCACGACCTTCTTGGGGCTAGCCGCCGCCTTGATTGCGGCCAAGGCGGCCGGTGCGGCGGTTGGCTGGGGCTTTCAACTTCAGTCGCCGCCGGTCGTTGCCGCGCTGTGCCTCGTGATGCTGCTCACCGCGCTCAATCTGTCGGGTCTGTTCGAGGTCGGTGCCAGCCTTCAAGGGGCTGCGGGCTCATCTTCCTTGGCCGCACGCTCTGGCCTAGCCGGAGCCTTCTTCACCGGGGTTCTGGCGGTGATCGTTGCCGCCCCGTGCACGGCCCCCTTCATGGCCGGAGCCATCGGCTTTGCCCTGACCCAAGGCACGGCTGCGGCCCTGTTGATCTTCCTGTTCTTGGGCCTAGGCCTCGCCGCCCCCTTCACGGCCCTAGCCTTCTCGCCCAGCCTGACCCGCCGCCTGCCGCGTCCTGGGCCGTGGATGGAGCGATTGAAGCAGGCCTTGGCCTTCCCGCTCTATGGCACAGCGGCGTGGCTTGCTTGGGTCTTCGCCCTTCAGGCGGGCACCAATGCTCTGGCCTTCCTGTTTGCCGCAGCCGTGGCGGTGGCCTTCGCCGGTTGGCTCTATGGTCTGGCGCAGCGCTCTAGTCTCGCAGGCGGTAAGCCGCGTCTGTCGGTGGTTCTGGCTGTGGCGGCGCTCGGCACCGCGCTGGCGCTGATGGTTGCGGCGGCGAAATTGCCCGCGCCCACCGCATCGGCGGAACCGTCGGTCTCGTCAGAGGGTGCCGAATTGCCGTCAGAGCCCTTTTCTCCTGAAAGGCTCGCCGCCTTGCGCGCAGAGGGTCGCCCCGTCCTGATCAACTTCACAGCCGCCTGGTGCATCACCTGTCAGGTCAATGACCAAGCGGCCCTGTCGCGACCGGCCGTCGCTGCCCTGATTAAGTCAACCAACGCCGTCTATATGGTCGGGGACTGGACCAACCGCGACGGCGTCATCGCCAAGGCTCTGGCCGAACAGGGCCGCGCTGGGGTGCCGCTCTATCTGGTCTATGGCGTGGAAAGCCGCGCGCCGGTGGTCTTGCCGCAACTCCTGACCGAAGGGGCAGTCCTTGAGGCCCTAGAGGCGGCGGCGAAGCCTTAGGCTCAGAAAACAAGACCCCCTTCGTCGCTTCGCGCCACTTCCCCCAGAGGGGGAAGATCTTCAGTCCTCAATTCTTCCCCCTCTGGGGGAAGTACCGGCAAAGCCGGGGTAGGGGGCATCCCCAGTCCTTCCCCCGCGTCATTGCGAGGCGCAGCGCGCCGAAGCAACCTAGGGGAATATCTGCACAGGTTCGTGTCAGTCTACTGGGTTGCTTCGCTGCGCTCGCAATGACGCAGATAAAACAAGGCCCTCACCCAACCCTCTCCCTCAGGGAGAGGGCTAAGAATGATTAGATAAGCCCTCGCCCCCTTGGGGGAGAGGGTTGGGTGAGGGGGTTCTATCCTCATGCGTGATCTTAAGTTGGGTTTCAGCGTCCGACGGGTTACGAGAGCCTACAGGCACGAGAGACCCCGACATGACCGCTGCATGGGACAATTTTGACGCTGAGGCGCAAAAGGCTGATGGCCAGCCGATATTAGAGCTGTTTGCCGCCGAGCCAGATCGTCTGCAACGTCTGACCCTCGATGCCGCCGGGCTGTTTGTCGACCTGTCCAAGCAGTCTTGGACCAAGGCCCTGTTCGAGGCGGCCCTCGGTCTGGCTACCGCCGCTGATCTTGATGCGGCCCGTGCCCGGCTGTTCGGCGGCGAGGTGGTCAATGTTTCTGAGGGCCGTGCGGTCCTGCATACAGCCTTGCGTGCACCCAACGGTGCCGACTTTAGAGCCAAGGGTGAGCCTGTTTCCGCCGCTGTCGAGGCTGGCCGTGCGGCCATGGCGCAGTTTGCCAACGCCGTGCGCTCCGGGGCTGTGAAGGGCGCGACCGGCCAGCCCTTCACCACCATTGTCCATATCGGTATCGGCGGGTCAGACCTTGGCCCTCGACTGGTCTGGGAGGCGCTGCGGCCCCTGTCGCCGCAGATTGATCTGCGTTTTGTGGCCAATGTCGATGGCTCGGACATTGCCGCCGCCCTAGAGGGACTGGATCCGGCCCAAACCCTCATCATTGCCGTTTCCAAGACCTTCACGACCGAAGAGACCATGGCCAATGCCTTGGCTGCCCGTCAGTGGCTGGCGGCGAGCCTGGGGGAAGCCAAGGCCGGATCGCACTTTGCGGCTGTATCTGCTGCGCCAGAGAAATGCGTGGCCTTTGGGGTCGCGCCCGAGCGAGTCTTTGCCTTCTGGGATTGGGTCGGAGGGCGCTATTCGGTCTGGTCGGCGGTGGGCCTGTCCTGCGCTGTCGCCTTGGGCTGGGAGGCGTTCGAAGCCTTCTTGGCGGGGGCTGCCGAGATGGACGCCCATTTCCTGACCGCTCCGCTCGAGCGCAACGCGCCGGTGCTGCTGGGTCTGGCCCAGATCGTCAATCGCAATGGCTTTGGCCGCGCGGCCCGTACCGTCGTGCCCTATGCCCAGCGCTTGCGCCTGCTGCCCTCGTTCCTGCAGCAGCTGGAGATGGAGTCCAACGGCAAGAGTGTGACTGCCACCGGCCAGCCCCTGACCCGCGATAGTGCCGCTCTGGTCTTTGGCGAGCCAGGCACCAATGGCCAGCATGCCTATTTTCAACTGCTCCATCAGGGCACCGAAGTGGTGCCGGTCGAGTTCATCGCTATGGCCCATAATGATGAGGGGCCATCTGGGGCCCACACCAAGCTGTTGGCCAATGTCTTGGCGCAGGCCGAGGCCCTGATGGTCGGTCGCAGCGAGGCCGATGTTCGGGCTGAGCTGACCGCGTCAGGCGTGGACACTGCCACCATCGAGACCTTGGCTCCGCAGCGGACCTTTTTGGGCAATCGCCCGTCGAGCCTGATCCTGATGGATCGCCTAACGCCCCATGCCTTAGGGGCCCTGATCGCGCTCTATGAGCACAAGACCTTTGTCGAAGGCGTGATCTGGGGGGTCAATAGTTTCGACCAGTGGGGCGTCGAGCTTGGCAAGTCGCTGGCCAAGCGGATCTTGGGCGAGCTTGAAGGCGGCGCGGCCCTTGCGCATGATCCCTCGACCACGGCCCTGATCGCGCGGCTGCGATCCTAGGGAATTTGGCCTCAAACCTTGCCGCGAGGCCCCTGATCCGGTAATCGCGGCACATGACCGAAGAAGCCGCCTTCCGCCCCGAAGCCCGCAATCCCCGAGGCTTTCAAGATAAACGCGCTCGTGACCTGCGTGCGGAGCGCCATATTCTTGAGACTGTCTCCAAGGTCTATGAGCGCTATGGCTTTGAGGCGCTCGATACCGGGGCCTTCGAATATGCCGATGCGCTGGGCAAGTTCTTGCCCGACAGCGACCGTCCCAACGAGGGCGTGTTCGCCCTTCAGGACGATGACGAGCAGTGGATGGCCCTGCGCTACGACCTGACCGCCCCGTTAGCGCGCTTTGTCGCCCAGAACCGCGAGGGTCTGCCCAAGCCGTTCCGTCGCTATGCGTTCGGGCCTGTTTGGCGCAACGAAAAGCCCGGCCCCGGCCGGTTCCGCGAGTTCATCCAGTGCGATGCCGACACGGTCGGTTCGGCCCGTCCTGAGGCTGACGCAGAAATCGTCGCTCTAGCGGTCGAAGGCCTGATGGCCACGGGCCTGAAGCGCGGCCAAGCGGTGCTTAAGATCAATAACCGCAAGCTGCTCAATGGTCTTTTGACGGCGGCTGGCGTCCAGAGCGAGGGCCAAAAGCTTGGCGTTCTGCGCGCCGTCGATAAGCTCGACCGGTTGGGCCCCGATGGCGTGCGCCTCCTGCTCGGCGAAGGCCGCAAGGACGAGTCCGGTGCCTTTACCAAGGGGGCGGGCCTCAATGCCAAGGCCGCCGAACAGGTCCTTGCCTTTGTTGCCGCGGGCGGCGGAAGCCGGTCGCAGGTTCTCAACACCCTTGCCGGGGTTGTTGGCGGCTCAGCCGAGGGCGACGAAGGCCTAGAGGAATTGGCCAAGATTGACGCGGCCCTCAAAAGCCTTGGCGTTGGCGAAGATCAGGCGACGTTTGAGCCGTCGGTGGTGCGCGGGCTGGAATATTATACTGGGCCAGTGTTTTGGAAGGCTTGTCGCCCCTGTTCCGAGAGCGCATGGCGGTTTGGCCGGCTTTGCCACGGGTGCTGGTCACCCGGCTGGATGTCATGGACGGGGCTTCCATCACGGCGGCGGTCGATGCGGCCCATGCCCGGTTCGGCGCCATCGACGTGCTTTTGAACAATGCAGGATATGGCGCCTATGGCCCGCTTGAAGCCTTCGACATGGACGGCATACGCCGCCAGTTCGACACCAATGTGATCGGCCTGCTCGAGGTGATCTTCGGTGTGCTGCTGGTCTGGGTGGGCGCTGGTGAAGCGCCGGGCAGCACGGCCTTGAGTGGCGGCGCCCTGGTGATCGGCGCCTACCGCGACAATGAAGTCGACGCCACCCACCCGCTGACGGCCACGATGGCGGCCATCGCCGCCGCCTGCGGCACGCTGGCGCGGCTG
>CALFYB010000222.1 GCA_937952995.1 uncultured Caulobacteraceae bacterium | reverse complement strand
GCAGTGGATGTGCCGGTGACCGTCAAATGCCGCATCGGCGTTGATGAGCAAGAGCCGACCGAAGCCCTGTTCGCCATGGTCGAGGCCTGCGCGGCGGTTGGGGTCAAGACCTTCATCGTCCATGCCCGCAAGGCTTGGCTCAAGGGTCTATCGCCGAAGGAAAACCGCGATATACCGCCGCTCGACTATCCGTTGGTCTGGCGACTGAAGGCCGAGCGGCCCGATCTGACCATCATCATCAATGGCGGCATTGCCACGCTGGATGAGGCCCTTGGACACCTCGATCATGTCGATGGGGTGATGATGGGCCGCGCGGCCTATCATGATGCGGGACAGCTAGGTCAGGTCGATCGACGCATTTTCGGTGAGGATGTCGCAGATCTCGATGCGGCCGATGCGGTTCGGGCCTATCTGCCCTATGTGGAAGCCCAGTTAGAGACGGGTGTACCGCTCGCCCACATGACCCGCCACATGCTCGGCCTGTTCCACGGTCGCAAGGGTGCGCGCACTTGGCGGCGTATCTTGACGGTTGAGGGGTCTAAGGCTGGCGCTGGTATTGAGGTGATCTTGGCGGCGCTGGAGGGTGTTGAGCAAACAAGGCCCTCACCCAACCCTCTCCCTCAGGGAGAGGGCTTTTTAGTTTCTTAACCCCCGCCCCCTTGGGGGAGAAGGTTGGGTGAGGGGTGTTTCTTAAAACTACGCTCTAATCCGCGTCCATCTTCAACGCAGCAATGAAGGCTTCCTGCGGGATTTCGACCTTGCCAACTCACCGCCGTGTTCCCCGCTAAGGCGGGGATCCAGATCGTTGATTGCAAACTGTGTGTAAGGGTCTGGGTCCCCGCCTTCGCGGGGAATACGGGAGGTAAAACAAGGTCCCCTTCGGCCCTTTAGGCCACTTACCTCAGAGCTGGCCCCAGAGCGGGCTCCAGAGCGGGAAGATTTACCGTCCTTAGGCTAGCCCGAGCTTTTCGGGGCTGATCTTCGACTTGCGCGACGGAAGGTCGGCCATGATCGCGGTCCGAGCCTCTTCTTCCAAGCGGCTCCAGCCTCCGATCTCGGATAGGGTGCGAAAACAGCCCAAACAAAGGCTGCTGGCCCCATCGACGATGCAGACCTTGACGCAGGGCGTAGTGATGGGGCGGGGCGGCTTGTTCATAGGATTGATCTTGCCCATTTGGGCTCGTCGATCAAGCCCGATCCCATTAGGACGGCAGGGCGTAGGCGACCATGGCACTGGCGCAGAGCTTTTCTGGCCCTTCGGTGTGAAGGTGTACTTCAGCCGTCGCGATGCGGCGTCCAAGCTTCAGAAGGCGCACATCCGCCGTCAGCGGGCCGGGCTTAGCCGGACGCAAAAAATGCATGGTCAGCGAAGTGGTGACGGCCATCGGCTGCTCGCCAATATGGGCCAAGACCATGGCATAGACCGCCGTATCGGCGACACTCATCATTGTGGGCCCAGAGATCACCCCGCCAGGGCGCAGGGTGCGCTCATTATAGGGCAACACCAACCGAGCCCGACCCGGCTCGACCTCGATGACCTCAGCGATCGCCGCGTCCGTGGTCAGGGGAAAGGCACGTTTCAGGAACGCATTCAGTTGCGCGGCGTCAAGTTTGAGGGATGCGCTGGCCATGAGGATTTGTAAGGGAGTCAATGTCGCAAATCAATCCGCATGATCTCGGCTTTTTGGCATCATCCGGATTATATAATCTCAACTTTTTTAATAAATAAATCTAAATTTGGAATATAATTCGCAATCTAGTTTTCGCAATCACCAAATTACAGGAGATTGGACAATGAAAATATTGGCAATAACAATGTGTATTGTTGCAGTTTCATTGGGGGTGATAAATCTTCAAGATTTAGATTTCACGGAGCTGAACCCTAAGTCGGTCGAATGTTCTCAATGTCTTTCTCAAAATCAAGGGCCGGGTTTGCTGAAAGCATCGGCGGTGCCGCCGCCGATCCGTGTGCAGCGCAAAGTTTGGCGTCCCCAACAAGAAAACAGGATCAAGGAACGACCGCGTCGGTCAAGCTGACCCCTAGGCAGGGCGGCGGCGGGAGGCTATGGGCAAGGGATGAGCACTAGCCCTTTTGATGACATCGCCGCCCTGATGGCCGACCTGCCTGGCCCTAACCTTGACGCCCGCGACCGCGCGGCTGAGCGAGAGGGGCGTCTGGTAAAACCGGTCGGAAGTCTTGGCCGACTGGAAGAGATTATCGACTGGCTGGCGGCGTGGCGTGGCGTGACGCCGCCTACAGTCATGCGGCCGGTGATCGCGCTCTATGCCGGAGCCCACGGCGTGGCGGCGAGAGGCGTTTCAGCCTTCCGCCCATCCTTTAATCGCCAATCGTTGGAAATGATCGCCGCCGGTGGTGCTCCCATCAGTCAGATGGCGGCGTTCCATGGCGCAGGCCTAGAGGTCTTTGATCTTGCCGTTGATCGGCCCGTTGCCGATACGGTCGACAAGGCCGCTATGAGCGCGCGTGAATGTGCCGCGACCATGGCTTTTGGCATGGAGGCTTTGGCCAAGCAGCCGGATTTGCTGATCTTGGGTGAGGTTGGAGCGGGCAACAGCACCGCCGCCGCCGCCGTAGCTCACGCTCTCTATGGCGGACAGGCCCAAGACTGGACCGGTCGAGGGGGCGGCATTGATGATGCCGCCTTTGCCCTGAAGGTTCAGACCGTCGAAGCCATCGTCGCTCGCGCCAAGGCCGAGGGGGCCGAAAGTCCGCTCGAGATTTTACGTCAGGTTGGCGGCAGAGAGATTGCGGCGGTTGCTGGGGCAATCCTTGCGGCGCGAATTCAGAAGGTGCCGGTCTTGCTTGACGGCTACGGTGTTGGTGCAGCGGCTGCGGTGCTGCATGCCATGGACCCGGCGGCTTTGGATCACTGTTTGGCGGGCCATGTTAGCGGTGAACCCGGCCATCGGCGGTTGCTCGAAAAGATCGGCAAGGTCCCGCTGTTGGATCTCGGGCTCTCGCAAGGTGCCGGGACGGGGGCAGCGGCAGCGCTCGGCCTCGTAAAGCTGGCCTGCGACGTCCATGCAGGCTGCGCCACGCAGGACTAGGTTCGGCTCCCAGCGTCGGGAAGATACGAAAACAAGGCCCTCACCCAACCCTCTCCCTCAGGGAGAGGGCTTACCGCGCCTTAGCACCGGCCCCCTTGGGGGAGAGGGTTGGGTGAGGGGGAAAGCCCCAAGTCGGCTCTTGCGTACTCCCGGATGCGGGGGGGCGGGGGTCAACAAGACCCCCTTCGGCGCTGCGCGCCACTTCCCCCAAAGGGGGAAGATTTGCCGTCCCTAAATCTTCCCCCTTGGGG
>CALFYB010000221.1 GCA_937952995.1 uncultured Caulobacteraceae bacterium | reverse complement strand
CTTTCCCTACACGACGCTCTTCCGATCTGGCATGGGCGAGCCGCTTTATAATTTGGATGCGGTGGCGCAGGCCATGGATGTGGTCTCTGACGGCGAGGGCATTGCCCTGTCGCGTCGCCGGATCACGGTTTCCACCAGCGGCGTTGTCCCGCAACTGGAGCCTTTGGGCACCCGTACAGGGGCGATGCTGGCCATTTCCCTGCACGCTACGAATGACGAGCTGCGCGACCAACTTGTGCCGCTCAATCGCAAATATCCGATCGCGGAGCTTTTGGCCGGTATCCGCGCCTATCCGGGCCTGTCCAATGCGCGCCGCGTAACGTTCGAATATGTCATGCTCAAGGGCATCAATGACAGTTTGGCCGATGCCCGCGCCCTGATCCAGCTGGTGCGCGGCCTGCCAGCCAAGATCAACCTGATCCCGTTCAATCCGTGGCCGGGCTCGCCCTACGAATGTTCCGACTGGGCAACCATCGAGAAGTTCGCGGCGGTGATCAACAAGGCGGGTTATGCTTCGCCGATCCGTACGCCGCGTGGCCGGGATATTTTGGCAGCCTGTGGCCAGCTGAAGTCCGAGAGCGAAAAGGTTCGCGCCAGCACCTTGCGTCAGGCTAGCCAAGCCGAGCCCTTGGCGGACTAAATCGGCATCCGGCAACAGAGCAAAACGCAATGTCTCCAGAAATTCAGGCCTTTACCAACGCGATCTTAATCGCTCTCGCCCACGGGGGGATCACCTTGGCGCTGTTGGCGGCGGGCGCAGCGCTCTATGCCTTTCTAACGCCCCATAAGGAAATCACCCAGATACGGGATGGCAATGCTGCCGCAGCCCTCTCCTTTGGCGGAGTGATCGTCGCCCTGGCCCTTCCCCTTGCCCTGTCCTTGACCGCTTCGGCCTCAGCCTTGGAGATTGCGCTGTGGGGCACCATGACCGTTGTTGTCCAACTTCTGGTCTTTCGCGTGATTGACATGCTGTTTGCCGGATTGCCGCAGCGGGTTGCCGATGGTGAGGTTTCTGCGGCTGCGCTTCTGGTTTCAGCCAAGCTTGCTTCGGCCATGGTCTTGGCTGCAGCGGTGGCTGGGTGATGGCCTAATCCATGACCTTTCCGCGCCTGCCCGATTGGCTGGTCTATTCGGCGGTGGTCGTGGCCGTGCTTGTGGCTGCGCGAGGGCGTCAAGAAAATGCTGATGCGCCGCCGCCGCCGCCGATCAGTGCGGAAGAGGCGGCCCTAGCCACAGGCACCCTATCGGAATCAGAGGCCGGAGAGGGCGAGGTTCGCGTCCCCAAATCCCTGTCGCCGTCCGAGACCGGCACCGCCTTTTCCATCGCTCAAAGCGGCGTTTGGCTGACGGCGCGCCATGTGGTGCAGGACTGTCGGCAGGTGGCTGTGATCGTGGCGGCTGGACGTGGGGTGGTGGCTGAGGTTCGGCTTGACCCCGACGCGGATATTGCCGTTCTCCTGACCCAAGGCGGCTCACCGCCCTTGCCACTGGCGACTGAGGTGCCTGCTAAGGCGGGAGCCCTCGCCTTTCACCCCGGTTTCCCGCACGGGTCTGCTGGAGAGGTGGCCAGCCGCTATATTGGCCAACAGACCCTGCATGGCCGAGGTCGCGCTAGGCTCGATCAGGCGGTACTGAGTTGGGCTGAGGTGGGACGAACCGAGGGGTTGAGCGGCTCTCTGGCCGGTATGTCCGGCGCGCCGGCGCTCGATACTGCCGGCCGAGTGATTGGCGTGACCCTGAGCGAGACGCCGCGCAGAGGCAAGATCTACAGCACCACACCGGCCTCCCTTGCCTCCGCCCTTCGCTTGGCGGGACCGGCCGTTCGCAATGAAGGCGCGTTAGACGGCGCGGTCGGCGAGCCGATCACGGTCGAAAACTATGGCCGCGTGGCAGACGGCCTGCGACGGGACCTGCGGGTGGTCCGCGTCGCTTGCCTTCGAGGCTAAATAGCCGGTCTATTTCACCGCCCGGTTGGCCACCAGATCCTCAACCACCGACGGATCGGCGAGGGTTGAGGTATCGCCCAGCGATCCCAGCTCATTTTCGGCAATCTTGCGCAGGATGCGGCGCATGATCTTGCCTGAACGGGTCTTGGGCAGGCCCGGTGCCCACTGGATAATATCTGGCGCGGCGAAGGGGCCGATCTCTTGACGCACCCAAAGGATCAGCTCCTTACGCAGGGCCTCGCTGGGTTCATGGGTGTGGTCGAGCGTGACATAGGCATAGATGCCCTGACCCTTAATGTCGTGCGGATAGCCCACGACGGCGGCTTCGGTGACGCCGCTATGGCCGACCAGAGCGCTCTCGATCTCGGCGGTGCCCAGACGGTGGCCTGAGACATTGATCACGTCATCGACCCGGCCGGTGATCCAATAGTAGCCATCCTCGTCGCGGCGGCAGCCATCGCCGGTAAAGTACTTGCCGGGATAGGTGGTGAAATAGGTGGTGATGAAGCGCTCATGGTCGCCATAGACCGTGCGCATCTGTCCCGGCCAGCTGTCGGTGAGGCAAAGATTGCCTTCGATTGCGCCCTCCAGAACCACGCCCTCGGCATCGACCAGCTGCGGCTTGACGCCGGGCAGGGGCTTTGTGGCGGACCCCGGCTTGGTGGCCGTGGCGCCTGGCAGGGGCGAGATCAGGGCGGCCCCGGTCTCGGTCTGCCACCAAGTATCAACGATCGGGCAGCGGCCCTCGCCGACCACGCGGTTGTACCAGAGCCAAGCCTCCGGATTGATCGGCTCGCCGACCGAACCCAATAGCCTTAGGGACTTGCGAGATGTGCGGGTGACCGGCTCATCGCCCTCGCGCATCAGGGCGCGGATGGCGGTGGGGGCGGTATAGAAGATCTCGACCTGATGTTTGTCGATCACCTGCCAAAAGCGCGAGGCGTCGGGATAGTTGGGCACGCCTTCGAAAATCAAGGTCGTGGCCCCGTTGGCCAGCGGGCCATAGACGATATAGCTGTGACCCGTGACCCAGCCCACATCGGCGGTGCACCAGAACACCTCGCCGGGGCGGTAGTCGAAGATCAGTTCGTGGGTGTAGCTCGCCCAGGTCATGTAGCCGCCGGTGGTGTGCAGCACGCCCTTGGGCTTTCCGGTCGAACCTGAGGTATAGAGGATGAACATCGGGTCTTCTGCGCCCATCGGCTCGGGCGCGCACTCGGCGGGCACCGTCTCACGGGCGAGGCTGTAGGAGACGTCCCGGCCCTCGACCATGGTCACGTCCGCGCCGGTGCGGGTGATAACCAGAACGGTGGTGACGTCCGGGCAGGATTTCAGCGCCTCGTCGACATTGGCCTTCAGGGGCACCTTGCGGCCACCGCGCAGACCCTCATCGGCCGTGATGATCACATGGCTGTCGCAGTCTTGGACTCGGCCAGCGATGGAATCGGGTGAGAAGCCGCCAAACACCACCGAATGGACCGCGCCAATGCGAGCGCAGGCTAGCATGGCATAGGCCGCTTCTGGGATCATCGGCATGTAGATGGTGACGCGGTCGCCCTTTTTGACCCCCCGACCCTTGAGGACATTGGCCATGCGGCAGGTCTCTTCATAGGCCTCGCGATAGGTGATCTTGCGGCTCTGCGAGGGATCGTCCCCCTCCCAGATGATGGCCACATCGTCGCCCTTCTCGGCCAGATGCCGGTCCAGACAGTTGACCGAGGCATTCAGGACCCCATCGGCGAACCAGCGGATACGGAAATCCTCGGCCCGGAACGACACGTCCTTGACGATGGTGAAGGGCGCGATCCAGTCCAGACGGCTGGCCACCTTGCGCCAGAACCCATCCGTGTCGCTCGCCTCATGGGCCAGAGCCGCCTCATAGCCCGCCGCATCCATGTGGGCTTTCTGGGCCCAAGCCTCGGGAACGGGGAACAGGTCATTGGCGTGGGACATGGTGCGAGCCTCCGGCTTTTCTGGGTTGCGAAGGAGTATGCTGACCAAGGCGGTGGTGGCAAGGGCGCCTTGGCGTCGCGGATCAGGTGACGTTGTCGCCGTAGAGGTCTATGACAAGATTAACGGAGACCTGACATGCTGCTTGCCCAATCGACCTGGCCCGAGATCGAGGCCTTTTTGACCCGCTCCAAGACGGTGATCATCCCCATTGGCTCGAACGAGCAACATGGGCCGACGGGCCTTTTGGGCACCGACTGGATGTGTCCGGAGATCATCGCCCATGAGGCGCAAAAGGACGCCGACATCCTTGTCGCGCCGACCTTCAACATCGGCATGGCCCAGCACCATCTGGGCTTTCCCGGCACCATTTCATTGCGGCCCTCGACCTTCATCGCGGCCATTGGTGACTGGACCCGGTCGCTGGCGGCGCACGGCTTTGAGAAGATCTATTTCTTCAATGGTCATGGCGGCAATGTCGCCACCATTGAGGCGGCCTTTTCAGAGCTCTATGCCGAGGCCTCCTTTGCTCGGCAGCCGCGCGGCTATGCCTTGAAGCTGCGCAACTGGTGGGACCTCAGCGGCATCAACCGTCTGGCCCAGAGCCAGTTCCCGGTCGGTCACGGTAGCCACGCCACCCCGTCGGAAATCGCTGTCACCCAGTGGGCCTATCCCCACGCCATCAAGACCGCCGACTATAGCCCAACCATCGCTCCGTCCGGTCCAATCCGCGAAGGTCTGGATTTCCGTGCCCGTCACCCCGATGGCCGGATGGGCTCCGACCCGGCGCTGGCAACCCCCGAAAAGGGCGGCGAACTGGTCAAGGCTGCTGCAGCGGCCCTGATCACCGAGGTCGCCAGCTTCTCAGCCGAGCCCTTCCTCGTCTGAAGCCTATTTGACGACGACCATATCGCCCTCGACCACAACCGGCCAAGGGCTCAAGGACCTTCCGGTGCAGGGTCCAGAGGTGCAAAGCCCGGTCTCAGGTGTGAACAGGGCCCCGTGCCCTGCGCACAGGACGTGATTGCCGTCGCGGGTCAGGTAACGGTCTGGCCCGCCCGACAGCGGCCATCCGGCATGGGGACAGCTATCGACATAGCCGAGAGTTTGGCCACCGCGCCGAACGATGAAGCCTGAAAACAGCGCCTCGTCTTGGCGAAAGACAAACCCTTTGGCACCCGGTTCAGCTACGTCGCTTAAGGCGCAGAGTACCGTGCCGGACGCGGGGCGAGCCGGATTGAACCCAGGATCATGGGACACAAGGCGCGTCATCTAAGCCTTAGCCCACGCTTCCGGCCGACACCTTCCAGGACAGGATCTCGGTGCGGGCAAAAAGACCCGCCAGAGCGTAGGGATCGTGATCAGCAAAATCCTGTACCTGCGCGCGGCTATCGGCCTCAAGCACCAGAAGGGACCCGGCCATATCGCCATCATCGGTTAGGAGGGGGCCTGCGACCTTCAGCGGCAGGCTGTGCCCGCGCACATAGGCCAGATGGGCCTCGCGGGTGGCGACTCGCAGGGCAAGGCTGTCGGGGCGGTCGTGGCAGATCAGAACAAACAGGGCCATGGCTTTGCTTTCGTTATGGTGGATTCAAGAGGAATGTTCGGGCCGGATGGGCCGCGATAGCAGCGCATCAATCGCCCCGTCCAGATCGATCTCTCCGGCCAGGACCGCCGCGACGGCCTCGCAGATGGGGGTTTCGACGCCGAGCTTGGCGGCAAGGGCGCGAACGGCGGGGGCGGAGGCCACCCCTTCGGCGACACTGAGCTTGCCGGACAGGGCCTGCGCCAAGCTCTCGCCCCGGCCAAGGGCCAGACCAACGCTCATATTGCGCGACTGATGGCTTGAACAGGTCAGGACCAGATCGCCCAATCCGCACAGCCCCGCCAAGGTCTCAGCCTCGGCACCCAGCGCAACTGCGAGACGGGTCATTTCGGCAAAGCCACGGGTGACGATGGCGGCATGGGCGCTGCGGCCCAAGGCGCGGCCCTCAACCACGCCGCAGGCAATCGCGAGCACGTTCTTCAATGAACCTGAGATCTCGACGCCGATCGGGTCATCACTCAAATAGAGTCGAAACGTTGGGCGGGCAAGGACTTGAAGCACCGCGTCCCCATCTTCGCCGCGCGCGGCGAGCACCGCGGCAGCTGGTTTCCCAGCGGCGATCTCGCCTGCGAGGTTTGGTCCAGAAAGGATCAGGATCGACGCAGGATCTGCCCCCGCGGCGATCGCAGACTCCGAGGTGCGCTCCCCATCTCGGCTGAGCCCCTTGGAGGCGATCACGATCTTCGCAGCGCCTGCACCTGCTCGCGGAAAGGCGTGTTGAATTGCGTCAGAAGGCACCGCAATCACTAGAAGATCCCCAGCGCCCAGTGGCGCAAGATCATCTTCGACGGAGCATATGCGCACAGATGAGGGGAGCGTAACGCCGGCGAGGCGTCGCAGATTCTGATGGCTTGCGGAGATTGCCGAGGCCTCTGCGGCGGTGTGCGCGATCAGCTCAATCTCGGCAGCAGGCGTGCCGTCCTGTGGATGGCTCCAGAGCGCGGTAAGTGCGGTTCCCCATGCGCCGGCGCCAAGGACGCGAATCATCGAGAG
>CALFYB010000220.1 GCA_937952995.1 uncultured Caulobacteraceae bacterium | reverse complement strand
GCTCTTCCGATCTTCTAATCAATAATAATTCCCACCCGCTCTTTTTTTCTGTCCAGGTTACATTAGTTCTGGACATAACAACTGTGGAAATTTAACTCCCGTCGAAATCCTGTATGCTAGCGTGATAGAAAATGACAATTCGAGTAATCCCATGACGGGTCCGATTGACGGACATCTGCCCAACGAGGTGAGGGCTCTGCCACCCGCGGTATCAGTCTACGCTCAACCCGAGAACAGTATTGGTTATCTGCTGCGACTGGCGTTTCGTGGGTTTTCAACCATGTTGGAGCGCAGGACTTCAGCCCATGGCGTATCGAGTGGGCAGTGGCGTTTTTTGCGGCAGCTTTGGATCGAGGATGGTCCCACCCAAAGGGAACTCAGTGTTCGGGTTGGTATGCGCGAGCCGACGACGGTCGTTGCGGTCAATAGTCTCGTCAAAAGCGGGTTGGCCGTGCGCGAGCCTAGCGTCGAGGACCGGCGTAAGGTTCATATTCACCTCACCCCCTTGGGACTGTCGCTTCAAGCGACAATGTTACCCATAGTCGCAGACATCAATGATCGCGCGACCAAGGGCCTAACCAAGGCCGAGATCGCCACCCTCTTAAGGCTGCTGCGTCACATCAACTCCAATGTGGCTCAAGAGCTGGAACAGATTGGCAGCGACACTGCTCCCTAATCCCACAAGTCGAGATTCAGGGCGTGTTTCTTGGTCTATTGGTGGGCCGTGACGAGGCCGACGACCTTGACGCCTTCAGCGTTCATCGGGTCATGCTCGACGTCCGCGGGGGTGAAATCCCGCGTCCAACACGCAAACTCTAAGCAGGCACCATCAGGGTCTGCAAAATAGAGCGACCGGACATAAACGCCCTCATGCATCTCGTCGCTCGACTGGGTCGGAGAGTTGTCGTGATTCAGGATCTTCGACACATTGATCCCTTTGTCGATGAGACGTTGGTGATATTCCTCGAACTTCTCTGCGGGGACGTTGAAGGCAATATGGTTCATCGAACCATGGGCTGACATGAAGTTGCCTTGGGTCGGGATGGCTCCTGGGCTCGAAATGCCCGGAACTGCGGCAGGCGCATTCTTGAACCAAAAGAAGGCGAGGGAATCGCCGTTGCCAATATCAAAGAAGAAGTGCTGACCAACACCGCCGGGGAGGTCCAGGGTCTTCAGCAACGGCATGCCGAGCACATCGCGATAGAAGGTCACCGTGCGGGCCATGTCCTTGCTGACCAGTGCCAGATGGTTGACGCCGCGAAATTCAAATTGGCTGTTCTTTTGAGCGCTCATGGGTATCTCCCTAATGTCTAAGGTTCGGTAATAGATCGATTAGTCGCGCTTAGCGGGGCGTGCGGCGCTAAGGAAGTCGGCCGCACTAAAGCCTGCCGGTGCAGCAACCTCGACGATGGGATCGGCACGATTATCAAACTCTAGGCCCAAGGCGCGCGTCATTACCGCATGCATGTCATAAAGACAGGTGATGTAGGTGAATTCAAAGATCTGTTCGTCGGTCCAGAAGGTTTTCAGCTTATCAAAGACTTGCGGGGGAACGCGCCCGCCAGCCTGGGACAAACAGTCGGCATAGGCCAGCACCGCGCGCTGCTGATCATTAAAGACATCTGACACCGTCCAATAGGGAATGGCGGCAATCATCTCTTCGGACACGCCAAGGCCGCGCAGAGACTTACAGTGCTGCGAGAACACAAACTGGCTATTTTTGACCCAGCCGGCCCGCGTTTGACCCAATTCCCGCAAGACCGGGTCGATCTTGCGCGATGGGTGGCGATAGACCGCAAAACCATCGACCGCATGCTGCAAGATGTCTGGCGCGAGGGCAAAGACGGTCCACCAATCGCCCGGTGTACCTGTTGCTGTCCCCGGTTCACTGACCGGGTCGCGATCACCAAACAGCCGATCATACATGGTCAAAACAATATCAGCCGTGGCTTCAGCACGAGGAACTTGACGAAGAACGGGCATGGAGAACTCCTCGGGGCAGCGGGATATGGTTTGTGTACTCAGATTTTACATCAGGCCCTGACGGGCCAATTGGCGATGATCACGTCTCAGACGGAGTTGGATCTACAGGTTGGCAACGGGCTGCGGACTGCTCCGCTTAGATCGCGGTCGCGCGACCTTCCCAGAACGGCGCACGAAGTTTTCGTTTGAAAATCTTTCCCGAGTCCTCTCGCGGCAAATCCGACGCGAAATCAATGCGCTTTGGCACTTTAAACCCAGCCAGCGTTCGCCGTAGTTCTAGACGAAGTTCGGCTTCGGTCAGATCGACCCCCGGCATGGGCTGGACGACGGCCATAACCGTTTCGCCAAACTCCTCATCTGGAATGCCGAAGACGGCGCAGTCCGCGACCCCAGCAAGTTTGTGAAGTTCCGCTTCAATTTCAGCCGGATAGATATTGGCACCGCCGGATATGATCATGTCGTTCTTGCGGTCGCAGAGATAGAGAAAGCCGTCTGAATCAAAATAGCCAATGTCGCCGGGTGTGATCAGTCCGGCCTTTTCCATCGCCGCCCGCTTTTCCGGCGCATTTTGATAGGTAAACTCGCTGGCATTTCGGCCCTTGCCGATCACTTCACCCACCGTTCCAACGGGCACATCATTGCCGTCCTCATCGATGACGCGCAGGTCAACGCCAGGCATGACGCGGCCAACCGAGCCAGGATGTTGCAGCCACTCTTCGGCAGTCAAACTGGTGACATTGCCCATCTCGGTTGAGCCATAATATTCATTGATCACCGGTCCCCACCACTCAATCATGGCCCGCTTGACGGGCGGCGGGCAGGGGGCGGCCGCGTGGGTAACAAATTGCAGGGAACTGAGGTCGTATTTCGCCTTCACCGCGTCCGGCAGTCGCAGCAACCGATTGAACATGATTGGCACCATATTCAGGTGCGTAATTCGCTCCTTATCGATCAGTTCAAGCAAGGCCTCGGCATCAAATCTAGGCGTGATGACGACATTGGCACCGATACGGATCGAGAAGGACGAATGGGCGTTTGGGGCGGCGTGATAGATCGGACCAATGACCGCAGTGACGATCTCGTTGGGATCACGACGTCCTTCGAGGTGATCGGTATAGCCATAGGACCAGCCGAGCATCTTGGACGTCGCTTCGGCCTGCTCGGGTGTGAAGGTCGCGCGTCTGACGCCCTTTGGTCGCCCGGTTGTGCCGGAGGTATAGATGATCGTGCTGGGGGCCGCAGCCGCTGGCGTCTCGATTGGCGAGGCGGCATCAACCAGATCTTTCCAGATGGCGAGGCCCTTCGGCAGGGGGATGTCCGCCATGCCATAGGCCGAACGGATCTCTGGCGGTGTCTCAACCAATATCGTGGCCAGACCTTCCGGCACAGCTGAGGCAATGGCAGGCAAGAGATCAGCGTGAATAATCAGGAGCTTGACGCCGCTGTCGCGTAGCAGATAGCCCGCCTCGTCAGCGGTGTAGTGCCAATTAACCGGGACCGGATAGGCTCCGACCAAGCCAGTGCCAAAGCTGGCTTCAAAGAAAGCCATGTCGTTGCGCAGATAGAGCGCCACCCCATCGCCGGGCCCAATGCCGTAAGCTGCTAAAACCGTCGCGGCCTTAGCGGCCCGGTCCTTGAACTGGGCCTCGGAAAGGGTGTTATCGCCGCTTTTAATCCAGCCCATAAGGCCCTCCACTTCTTCGCTCTATTTGGTCAGTGAGGCACGAACGGCTCTGGCCATTTCTTCTTGCGCGATCCAGTCCATGTCCTTGTCCGCCGATGCCCAAGCGGAATTGACGGCTATGACCAGTTTGTCCTCTGGGAAGACGAATATCTGCTGTCCAAAGATGCCTTCCGCCGCATAGCCGCCGGGGATGATCCAGATAAAGAAGCCGTATCCGCGCTCATTGCCAAAATCATTTTGGTAGGATGTCGCCAACTCAACCCACCGTTCGGGGACCATCGGCTTACCCTGAGCGACACCGTCTTCGAGCAGAAACTGACCCAGCCTTGCATAGTCGCGAAGGGTCATGGAAAGGCAGCAGCCGCCGCGCTCATGACCGCCTTGATCGGTCATCCAGACCGCATCCTGCTCCATGCCGAAAGGCTGCCAGATTTTCTCGGACATATAGGTCGAGAGCGGCTTGCCCACGGCGGTGGAAACCAGCAGGCCGGTCAGATCTGTCTCGCCGGTATTGTAGACAAATTTGCTGCCGGGCGGATGGGCACGAGGCAGTTTGCGCATGTAGGAGATCACGGGATTGACGCCGGGTTCATCGGTTTCAAGTCCCACCCGCGCCACGTCCGACTTGGGGTCCTGATAGTCCTCGTTCCATTTGACGCCCGAGGTCATGGTGATCAGTTGGCGCACCGAGACATCATCATAGGCGCTGCCCTTAAGGTCAGTCAGATAGGTGCTGACCTTGTCGTTCAGGCTCGAGATCTTCCCATCCGCGATCGCCGCCCCGACGAGTATGGATGTCACCGACTTGGCCACTGAAAAAGAGGTCCAGCGCTCTTGCGGCGTGCGGCCCAAGCCATAGCGTTCCAAGACGATCTTGCCGTCCTGCAACACCAGCAGGCCCGAGGTGTTCATCGTCTTCATATAGGTGGCGATGGTTTGCGGCTTACCTTGCCACGTCCAGGTCGGGTTGATCTCTTGAGCCGCCTTGGGCAGGTCGCGAACCGTAGTGCCGCGCGCGACGACCTTAACGGGGAAGGCGTCTTCCATGTGGCGATAGCCCCAAGCCTGCTGCTTGGGCGTCCAAGATAGGACCGACGGGGTCAGGGCTGGCGCTTCGGCGGCAAGGGCTGCGGTGCCGAGGCTTAGAGATAGGACAACAATTCCAGTTAGAAGTCGCATCAAGCTGTCTCCCTTGGACTTGGGTTTGTCTGGGCCAGGATGACCTAGATCAGGGCCTCTATTTCATCGGGCCGCAGGCCAGCGGCTTCTAAAATCTCGCGGGTATGTTCACCCAGCTTTGGCGCGGCACGGCCAACGGGCGGCGCGCCTTCTGGAAAGCGGGCCGGGGAGGCGGGGGCGCGGAAGGTGCCGCCCCAACCATCCTCAACGGTAATGAAACAGCCAGCCGCTTCGGCCATGTCGGAATTGGCAAGATCGGCCAAGGTGCTCATCGGTGCCCAAGCCAGATCGACCTCATCCAGCCGCGCCCCAGCCTGCTCCAAGGTTAGCTTGGCAAAGCCCGCGTCACATAGCGCTCGGACCTCTCGGGTCGTGTCGAGATCGATGATGGGCGGCTCAAATCGCGGCTGACCAATCATGCCTGGATAGCCCAGCGCGATCATCATCTTGTCAAAGCAGCTTGGCGCGCGCGGAACGATACAGAGCCAACGGTCGTCGGCGGTGCGGAAATAGCCCGCTATCCCATTGGGCCGATCATTACGTGGCTGAGCCGTGACCACCTCGCCATAGCGCAGATGCAGCGCCAGATCCCAACTGATGGCATAGGCCCCGGCCCGGATCAGGCTGGTCTCCACCAGACGCCCTCGGCCCGTCGATGTGCGCTCATGCAGGGCGGCGAGTACGGCTGACGCGGTGGCCAGCGCCGTCACATGGTCACCAAATCCGGGACGCGAGGTGAAGGGTTCTTGATCCGGCGGAATGGTGGCGTGAGCCACGCCGCTACGGGTCCAAAAGGCGGTCATATCGAAGGCTGGCACATCGGCCTCTGGGCCGACCAGCCCATAGCCGGTGACTGCGGCATAGATCAGCCGGGGCATCTCAGCCTTCAGACTGTCATAGTCGAGACCCAAGCGTTTTAAAGAGCCGGGCCGCGTGTTGGTGATGAAGATATCCGCTTGGCTAAGCAGGATCTTCAACGCCCGCTTGCCCTCCGGGGTCATGATGTTGAGGACGACGCCCTTCTTGCCGCGGTTCTCATTGGTGAAGACGGGGTTGCCAGGGCTCTCGGCCGTGTCGGGTTGAAAGGTGCGCGTCGCATCACCGGTCGGGCTTTCGACCTTGATAACCTCAGCGCCCCAGTCGGCCATGACAGCGGCGCAGCTGGGCCCCGCCACCCAAGTGGCCATTTCAACGACCTTTAGACCCTCAAGCAGCATGGTCGTCTCCAATCAGAGCCTTATCATCAGACTAGACATTCGCGCCGGGAGCGACGGTTTCAAAGCTCGTCCGCCCGCCCGCGATCATGCCGCCATCGACGACCAGATCATGCGAATTGATATAGGCCCCCTCATCAGAGGCGAGGAACAGGGCAGCGGTGGCGATGTCGTGCGGTAGGCCCGAGCGATGGAGCGGCGTGGCCTTGGCAAGGTTCTTGGTCAGCTTGGCCATCTTGGCATCGGCATGGGCTGGGTCGAGACCGGCCGATACCTTCGATCCACCAAAGAAGATCGGGGTCGCGATGGCTCCGGGCGAGATACAGTTGACGGTGATCCCGTACTGACCCAGCTCCATCCCCGCCATTTCGGTGGCCCGTTTCACACCAGCCTTAGCGATGGAATAGAGATAGCCGCCCATATGACCGCGCAGGGCGGCAACCGATGAATTGTTGATAATGGCCCCGCGTCCCTGCGCCTTCATAATCGGCGCGGCATAGCGGATACCGAACAGGACGCTGCCGAGCAGCAGGTCCATGGCATAGCGATAGTCCTCGGCGCTCATGGTGTCAGCATCGCCGCGGGTCGGGCCACCGGCATTGTTGAAAAGGCAATCGAGGCGGCCAAAACTGTCGGCCGTTGCTTCAATCGCCGCCTTGATCTGCGCCTCTTGGGTGATGTCCGCGACGATGAACTTGGCATTGGGGCCTAGGGCCTTGACCATGGCCGCGCCCTTTTCGGCGTTTCGACCGGCGATCATGACCTTGCAGCCTTCAGCGATAAAGAGTTCGACCGTAGCCTCACCAATGCCGCTCGTGCCACCGGTGATCAGTGCCGTCTTACCGGCCAAACGTCCGCCCATATCGCTATTCCTCTTTTTGCTTAGTCAAAGGTCTAGCATAGGCAGGCGCGCCAACAAGTCGCAGAATGGGGAAGCGCTGTTACCTAGACCAACCGTTCATCAGGTCTCAAAACGGAAAGCCTTACCATCGCGCCTGATGTGTCCCGCTGTGGGCGCGGAGTAATGGGTGCCGATGACCAGATGATCGGCATCGGCCCATTCCGCGAACATCCGAGCCCGCGTCACAGCGGCGGCCTTGCGGTCACTGTCGAAGGACGGCGACCAATCTGGGTGCGCCATCTGGCAGGGATGGTGGCTCATATCGCCGGTAATGACCGCAGTGTGGCCTTCGGACTCAATCATGACGCTGACATGTCCGGGCGTGTGGCCCGTGGTGGGCACAAGGCGCACATGGGGTGAAACCACATGATCCAGACCGACAAACTCAGCCAAACCGGCGTCAATGATGGGCTGAATGGAGTCGGCCAAGATCGCCTGTTGATCCTCATTATCTTGAGCGGACCAATGGTCGAACTCAAGACGGCCCAATAGATAGCGGGCGTTGGGGAAGGTTGGGACAAACCTTCCGTCGACCAGCATTGTGTTCCAACCGACATGGTCGACATGCATATGGGTGCAGATCACCGCATCGACACTGTCCCGGGTCCATCCCGCGGCCTCGAAAGCCTCTAGGAAATTCGTGGCCAAGGACTTGCCGCCTAAGAGGCTGCGCGGCCGATCATTGCCGATACAGGTATCGACGACCAAGCGTAACCCCGGCGCTTCCACGAGCAGCGCATGGATGGAGAGCAGCATCTGGTCCTGCTCATTGACAAAATTGGGATAGAGCCAAGGGATCGCACGCAAGGCCTCAGGCGTTGCCTCGGTGATGAAGCTGCCCTTTTCCCCTGCAGGGATAGACATTTGCGTCTCAACAATGCGCGTAATCTTTACCGCACCCACCTGCCAACTGAGCATTTCGCCTGCCTCTGACTATCGATCACTGCATGGATAGAGCCACGAGGGCGGGCGAATGACAAGGTTGCGCTGGTGCGCCATTGCAGCGGTCAAGTTGACCTCAAAGAGAGGCGGGGCCCCTAACGCTGGATGTAGGTTAGAAAGATCCGCAAGCTCTTGTCCGCTCGACTGTTGCGAACGCCGTGGGCGACCCCTAGCGGGGCGTGAACATGGTCGCCGGTCTGGATCGGGACGCAGGAGCCATCGATGGTCATCTCCCCCTCGCCATCCATGACATAGTAATATTCGTCATAAGCATTGGGCCCTGAATGAGGATGGCTATGGACCCCTTCGCTGGCCCCCGGCGGAATGTCGAAAATGACGAAATTGGCCGGGGCAGGGGTCTGATTAAAGCGGAAATATCGGGCGCTGATCGTGCCATCGCCCCCGTAGAGGTTGGGCAGATCTTGCATCACATCGGCTTCGCGTAGGATGGAAAAGGGCTGTTCCGGATCTCTTTCCATTAGTGCTGCCCATGATGCGACGACCACAGGCGCTCGACCTCAGCACGATCACCAAAGCTTGCAGCGGCCCCTCGGCGAGTGCAGGCGAGCGCCCCTGCTGCTAGGGCGAAGTTTAAGGCTTCCGACAGGTCTTTACGGACGATCCATTGGGCTGCGAAGGCCCCGATGAAGGCGTCGCCTGCGCCGGTCGTATCGATGGCCTGCACGGCTGGTGGACGTGCGCGTAAGGTAGGCTCCCCCGTTCGAAACAGCATCGCACCATCAGCGCCAAGAGTTAGGATGACGATAGCCGGGCCCGCCTCGATCAGGGCTTGCCCGATGGACTCAGGGGAGGACTGACCCGAAAGGGCCGCGCCCTCAGTCTCATTGACGCAGAGAATATCGGTCAGTGCCAAAATCTGATGATCCAGTGCGGCATTGGCTGGGGCGGCATTGAGAAGGGTGGTGACCCCAGAACGTCGGGCTAGGTCAAAGGCCAGTCGGGTCGCTGCCATTGGTGTTTCCAACTGTGCCACAACAAGCTGCGCCCGATCGATCAGAGGCTTTGCCGCAAGGATATGACGCTCTGACAGCTGATCATTGGCGCCGCTATCGACCACGATCATATTTTCAGCCTGACCGTCGACTAAGATCATGGCCATGCCCGTCGCCACATCCTTAAGGCGCTCTACGCCGCTGGTGTCGATCTCTAGGCTGGCCCAAAGGGTTAGGGCCTCGTTACCGGCAGAATCTTGCCCAACAGCGGCGATCATCGCAGTTGATGCGCCACATCGTGCAGCTTGAATGGCCTGATTGGATCCCTTGCCACCGGGGGACTCAGCTCGCCCCAAACTCAGGCGGGTTTCGCCGGGAGCGGGGAACCGATCCACCAGCAGGGCGAGGTCGCGGTTATAGCTGCCTACCACAACAATTTGGACGGAGGAGTTGCTCAAGGCATGTCCTTTGGGCGGATCAGGGGGTCTCGGTTTGAGGCTGGCCGCGCTTTTGCAAGTCCACCTGTATCTCGGCTAGCCGCTCCGAGGTCAACGAATAGCGCAGCAAAAGAAACAGAGGCACAAGGTAGAGGGCGGGCATGATGAGGCCATCGATCACGGCCAGGGTCAGCAAGGTATCCTCGGGGACCTGACCGGGCTTTGCGCTCTTCGGAAAATGAACCACCAGATCCAGCAAGACGCCTCCAATCACTAGACCCAGACCTGACGTGGCCTTGCCAGCAAAGGATATGCCCGCCGAAAAAACGCCCTCTTGCCTAAGGCCCGTATGGTGGTCTTGCTCGTCGACTATATCGGCGACCATCGAGGCAAACATGATCAGGATGGTGGCGTAAAAATAGGCCCCAAAGCTGGTGTGGATGACCAGCAGGATCAACAACAACGGATCGCCATTTTCCGGCCAGACGTTCGTGAACCGCAAAATCACCTTGATCATGCCCAAGATCATCAGGGCCAGAACAGATCCGGCCATGATCTTCTGTTTTTCAAAATGCCTCTGCAACAACCCCACCGTCAGAAAAGACCCCATAGCCCCCACGACGGCCAGCGCGAACCAGCGCAGATCGCCTGGGCCGAACTCCCAAAAATAGAGGTTCATATAGACGTCAAACACCTGATTGCCCCCGGCGACCGCTGCGATGAACAGGGTCGAGATAAAGAGCAGTCGGAAATTTCGGTTCGTCAGCGCTGTGAGGGTCCGCCGCGCCATGTCCCCTAATGACTGCCGAGGGGCGGCATCTGTGGGCTGCGGGAGATAGCGGATCTGGTCTCGGGTCATCCACGCCGAGGTGAACATCCAAAGGACGATCAGGCTGGAGATGACTATCGCGAATGTGGCGTAATTTTCGCGTGCCATCAGGCCATTGGGGAAGGCCTTACTGGCAGGAAAGATGAAGCTGTAGGTCGAGAAGATGAAGACAACACCAACGAACCAGCCCAGCACCATCCGATAGGTGATGATCGAGGTGCGTTCGCGATAGTCCTCTGACAATTCGGCCGCAACAGCATTCCAAGGCACCACGAAAAAGCCCATTGCGCATCGAACCAGAACCGTCGTGGCTAGCATCCATGCCATCAGTCCCGGCACGGATAGGCCCGCAGGCGGGCGAAACAGCAGGAACATGAAGAGCGCCGTGGGAACGATGGCGGCCAGCATGAAGGGATGGCGCCGTCCCAATCGTGACCTGAACCCATCGGACCAGGCACCGATCATGGGATTGCTGATGGCATCAATGATCAAGGCTATGGCGAGGACCGCTGAGGCATAGGAGGCGGGAAGACCTAGGATTTGGGAATAGTAGAGGAGCAACAGCGTTTGGAACGCGAAATCCTCATGTTGACCCGGAAGAGACCCCAAACCTTGGAAGAATTTCGTCGCAAAGGGCACGGACCCTGATCGACGTTGGGCTCTCGAAAAATGAGGCGCGGATTGGCCTTGGAGGCTTGTGTTCCCTTGGGTCATGCGCGTGCCACAGTGAACTGTCGCACTGGACCATTGGCAAGAACGAGGTCGCTATAACGGGTTGGGGGCACCGTTTGACGGTATGAGTTGCGCCGTAGAAAACTGGTGTTTCGGCTGTGCTTACGCATTCCGTTTCCCGCCCCTTGACCAAACTCCGAGTCATTTTGCCCGGTATTTTTCGTTCTTTTGTCGACGCTATACAGGTCTTAGACAAGGAGCAACGGCTTGCCTTTGGGGCTACTAGCGCGAGGCCCCAAGCTCGCGCCTCTCAAGATCCCTCGGCTTATACTCGCTAGACAAACATCTGGTCGATGAGGGCTCAATCGCGCCAACCCGTGACAACCTTCATGAGCTTGCCGACCTCATCAAGGCGGGTGATGCCCTCGTCCGTAACGCTGATCGGCGGACCATGGCGGTCCCAAGTAGACTGACGCGAAGTCGGGGGCGTCCTAATCCCCGCGAGCGACTTGTGAAACCGTTCAGTCCGTAACATAGTTTCCAACGGTAGGGCTTGGACTTGGTTGGCTTGTGGCTTCCGCGTCAGGGTGTCTATGACCTTGTGAACGTTTTTTGGCGTCCACGGAATGCTTGAACGGAGCCCCTAGTCAGTGACCCCCAGCAACAACCAAGACAGCAGCGCAACGACGGGTCCGGTGATGAGCCGGGCTGAGGCCTTGGCCATTTTGACGGCACCGGGAGAGCCCTACGCCCTCGAGACCAAGACCATCCGTGGTCGGGCTCAGAAGGTTTTTGCCCACGCCCCGGCATCCTTGGGCGATATGTTTGAAGAGGCCGCCAGCGACCTGCCGTTCATCATCTATGAGAACGAGCGGATCAGCTTTGCAGATACCCAGCGCCAAGCTCAAAAGATCAGCCGCCTGCTGGTTCATCGGTTCGGGATCAGCAAGGGCGACCGCGTCGCGATCTCGATGCGAAACTATCCCGAGTGGGTTCTGGTGTTTCAGGCGGCAACCTCCATCGGCGCAATTGCCGTTGCGATGAACGCGCACTGGCAGCCGGACGAGATGGCCTATGGCTTGGCCGACAGTGGGGCCAAGGTCCTGTTCGCGGATGCTGAGCGGTTAGAACGTTTGACGCGGGCCAAGGTTGATCCGGCGCTTCAGGTCGTCTCGGTGCGGGCCGGTAAGGTTGCCGGTGCTGAGGATCTTGCAGACCTTTTGGCCAACCTTGATGGACCCGCGCTTGCGGCGGTGAAGGTCGATCCAGAAGACAATGCGATCATCTACTATACCTCTGGCTCGACGGGCTTTCCGAAGGGCGTGGTATCAACCCATCGCAACGTCATCTCAGCACTGATGTCATGGGAACTGGACCTTCGGGCCGGAGCCTTGAGCAGCCGCGTTCCCATGGTCCAGCCCGCCGAACAACCCGCGACTCTTCTGGGTGTGCCGCTGTTTCACGTCACCGGCTCCCACGCGGTTTTCCTTCAGTCCTATCGGACGCAGCGGCGTCTGGTGGCCATGTACAAATGGGATCCAGATCAGGCGGCGAGCCTGATTGAGCGCGAGCGGATTACCTCCTTTACCGGACCTGCGGCCATGACGGGCGATCTGGTCCGTGTGGCCAAGGAAACCAATAAGGACCTGTCCAGTCTGCTGACCGTCGGGGGCGGCGGAGCGCCCCGCGCGCCCGAACAGGTCCGCCAGATTGAAGCCTCGTTCGAGAAGGCGCTGCCCTCTACGGGCTGGGGCATGACGGAAACCAACGCCATCGGCACCGGCATCGGCGGGCTCGACTATCTGGGTCGCCCAGCCAGTTCTGGACGTTGCTCAGCGGTGTTGGAACTGCTCATCGTCAACGAGGCGGGCCAAGCCCTTGCTGCCGGTGAGCCCGGTGAATTGCTGGTCCGAGGAACCTCTGTTTTCCCCGGCTATTGGAACCGCGACGACCTCAACCAAACCCTCTTCGAAGATGGCTGGTTCCGCACCGGGGATGTGGCTTATCTCGATGAGGAGGGCTTCCTGTTCATCGTCGACAGGATCAAGGACCTGATCATCCGCGGCGGTGAAAACATCGGTTGCGGACAGGTTGAAGCGGCGCTGCTGACCCATCCCGACATTCACGAGGCGGCAGTCTATGCCGTTCCGGACGAGCGTTTGGGTGAAGAGGTCGGGGCGACCCTGTTCAGCGACAAAGATCTCGATCCTGAGGCGGTGCGGAACTATCTGGCCGGGCACCTCGCAAAGTTTGAAATTCCCCGATACATGCTGATCACGCATGAGCCCCTGCCGCGCACGGCGTCAGGCAAGATCCTGAAGCGTGATCTGCGGGCAGCAGCGGTGAACCATTTTCTAAAGTGATCCCAACCGTTGGATGGATCCAGACCGAACCAAAGTGAGATCAGACTGGCCCAACGGGTCTAATTTCAAGTCATAAAAACAAGGAGTTACGGACCATGACAACCCCAGAACAGGTAGGACTTTCGTCCGAACGGCTCGCGCGGCTCGATGCGGTGATGAAGAAGCGCTATGTCGACAGCGGTATGCTGCCCGGCATCCTGACGCAGGTCTATCGCAAGGGGCAGCACGTCCATACCGGCATGGCCGGTCATATGGATTTGGAACGTTCCAAGCCCATGCAGGAAGATGCGATCTTCCGCATCTATTCCATGACCAAGCCCATCACGGCCGTCGCCCTAATGATCCTCGTCGAAGACGGTCTCATCGGCCTTGATGACGATGTTCACACCTATATTCCAGAGTGGAAGAACCTCGGCGTCTATGCCAGTGGGGTCTCGACCCTTGTTCCCGGTATGCCTGAAAGCTTTCTGACGTCGCCGACCGCGCGCGCCATGAAGGTCATTGATCTGGCGACCCATACGGCGGGTCTGACCTACGGCTTCTTGATGCGCACAGCCGTCGATGCCGCCTATCGCCGCCATAAGATCAATGATTTCCAGACCCCCGGCGGCCTAGAGGGCATGATCCAACAGCTCGCAGGACTTCCCTTGGAGTTCTCGCCCGGCACGCAATGGAACTATTCCATCTCGATCGACATCCTCGGCTATCTGATCGAGAAGGTGTCTGGCATGCCCTTTGGTGAGTTCCTCCGTACCCGGCTTTTCGAACCCCTCGGCATGGTCGATACCGGGTTCCATTGTCCGCCCGAAAAGCTTTCGCGCTTTTCATCCTGCTACGTCCCAGGCGAAGGCGGCGGCCTCAAGCTTCAAGATGACGCCCAAAAGAGCAGCTATGCCAAGCCGCCGGTACTGGAATCCGGGGGAGGGGGCCTCGTCTCCACCATCCAAGACTATATGCGGTTCTGTCAGATGATGGTGAAGGGCGGTGCCCTTGATGGGGTGCGCATCCTAAGCCCCAAGAGCGTGGCCCTGTTTAGCCTCAACCACCTTCCCGGCAATCAGGACCTCACCCAGTTGGCACCGGCAGGAGCCTTCTCAGAGTCGGGCTATAGCGGCATCGGTTTTTCGCTCGGCTGCGGCGTCAATATCGATGTCGCCAAAACCCGGCTTCCTGGCACCGTCGGTGAATATTTCTGGGGCGGCGCGGCTTCGACAGCCTTCTGGATCGACCCGAAAGAGGACCTCACAGTCGTCTTCATGACCCAGGTCATCGGCACCGATGCCCGCCTAACCCTGCGCCGCGACCTTCGCACGCTGGTCTATTCGGCCATGACCGAAAGCTTTGCCTGAACTGAGCGATCAGTCCCCTCTGGACCCTTTAGGGTTCAGAGGGGGGCGATGGATGCACGAAACAGGTCTAGTGTAATGGCTGAAAAGTACGGCCTTGCGCCCACATCTGACTCTCGTTCTTAACGGATTGCGCTAAATCTTAGATCATTCTAAAATACCCAATATATTTTTATTCAGTAGGTTATGTTCGTCATGGTTGCTGTTCGCGCGCCGCGTATTGCTGAAACTGCTTTTCGCAAAATCACCACTCCTCCAGAATTGCAGGCTTTAATTCTTGCCGAATATGCCAACATTTCGTTTAAAAGCGTTGAGGGAGAGGTCCAATTCGACCCTGACTATAATGCTCGCCAGCATGGTGCGATTTCGAGCTCCACTGACCAGGGGCTAGACGTTGGCTATGCTCCAGTCAGTAATGAACTGTTCAATCGTTGCTACGAGATCTTGACGCCGCTGATCGAAGCTTGGGCAGGATGTCGGCTAACGCGATCTTGGGGCTACGGCATCAGAAGTTACGGCAAAGGCTCAATTCTGCACCTGCATCGAGATCGATCAGACACCCATATTATTAGCTGCATCATCCATGTAGATGATCGTTCCGATCAGCCTTGGCCACTCGATTTCATCGATCACGACGGTACCGTCCACAGGGTCCCATTTCAGATTGGCGAAACCCTTTTTTATGAGAGCCTCTGCCCCCACGCGCGATTGACGCCATTTGAGGGCGATTATTACCGCAACATGTATCTGCATTGGCGTCCTGAAAACTGGATGCCTGAGGTTTGCGAAGGCTTGAAGACCAAATACGCCTCGATCGAGGAGTGCCTCAAAGAGTGGGAGGCCCCTGAGGTCTCCAACCCTGGCGATTAGCCGATCCATTTGGGCTGATGTTCAAAAATTATTTCATCCATTCAAATAAATATAAATGAATCGCAATTCTCATTTGAAAATTATTCGGAAGAAACAAGAATAAAAAATAAGAATTTCGACATTTTCGTCTTAATAATGAAATATATCGAAATTATTGACCAATAATTAGACTGATGACTATTAAAGGCCGCCCTGCAGGCCACTCATAAAGGCAAAGTGGCTAGCTGGACCCCGCTTGGCTCAAGGCTAACACCATGTTTTCAAACGAAAACGCTTGGAAAAAGCTTTAGTGGTCAATGACGGGGAGATGCAGCCTCCTGGCGGACAGGGTGGGATTCGAACCCACGGTAGGCTTCCACCTACGGCGGTTTTCAAGACCGCTGCCTTAAACCACTCGGCCACCTGTCCTTAGCCCGAAGCGCGGCTAAGCGAGCGGTCTTGTAGCGTTAGTCGCGCTGGGCGCAAAGGGATTTTCGCGGTGGACCTCGGTGAAGTTCGCAAGAGGGTTAACGGGATGTTCAATCTCCTAATCAACAGTTGTTCGTTCGATGAAGGGGTCTGTTGATGGGCTCCGCAGCGGCATATGAGGCGAGCGTGATTTCGAGCCACCAGATCCGCGATTGGTTTCGGGTAACACCTGTCTGTCTTGGCTTCGGTCTGGTCTTTGCTGGCTTGACCTTGAGCGCCTGCGCCACCGGCCCGGACGGTCGCTATTCGAAATATCCAACCTCTGCGTCGGGCTATGGGCGCGCCCATGGAAAACCCATCCATCGCGGCGCGTCCACAAAGCGCTCTGCGAGTTTGGGCGATCAGACCCTCGGCCGTTACAAGGTCGGCGATCC